>DASYNU010000298.1:0-70527 GCA_036008345.1 Bryobacteraceae bacterium | reverse complement strand
CGGTCCACGCCCTTCGCAGAACAGGGGCCGGATGTATTCGGGCACAAAGCCGGGGATTTCGAACGCGTCTTCCACTCCCGCTTTCTTGGCCTGCGCCCGAATGTTGTTTCCATAATCGAAGGTCACGGCGCCCATGCGCTTCAGCGCCAGCATAGCCGTGACATGTTGTCCCATGGCGGCCAGTGACACCCGCGTGTATTCATCCGGGTTCTCGCAGCGCAACGCCAGCGCTTCCTTCAGCTCCATGCCATTCGGAACGTAGCCGTTCAGAGCATCGTGCGCGCTGGTCTGATCCGTCAGAATATCCGGCACGATGCCGCGGCGCACCAATTCCGGCAGCACGTCCGCGCAGTTCCCAACCAGCCCTACGGAAAGAGCTTCTGCGCCCTTCAGAATGGAGAGCGCCTCATCAAGATTCCACGCGATTCGATCGCAATAGCCGGTCTTCAGCCGTTTCTCGATGCGCGCCGGATCCACATCCATACCCAGGAAACATGCGCCGTTGAGTGTGGCCGCGAGTGGCTGAGCGCCGCCCATGCCGCCCATGCCGCCCGAAACCACCAGCCTGCCGCGCAATGAACCGCCGAAGCTCTTGTTGGCTGCGGCCGCGAAAGTTTCAAACGTGCCCTGCACGATTCCCTGGCTACCGATATAGATCCAGGAGCCGGCCGTCATCTGGCCGTACATGATGAGCCCCAACCGCTCCAGCCGATTGAACTCCTCGTAATTCGACCAATGCCCCACCAGGTTCGAATTCGCAATCAGCACGCGCGGAGCTTCCGAATGCGTGCGGAAGATGCCGACCGGTTTTCCGGATTGAACCAGCAATGTCTCGTCGTTTTCAAGCTGCCGCAGAGATCGAACGATGGCATGAAAGGATGGCCAATCGCGCGCGGCTCGGCCGGTCCCGCCATAGACGATCAGCTCATCGGGTTTCTCGGCAACCTCGGGATCGAGGTTGTTCATCAGCATCCGGAGCGCAGCTTCCTGATGCCAACCTTTGCAGGAAATATCGCGCCCACGCGGCGCGCGAACGACAGGGGGCATGTATAAATCCTACGAAATCCGGTGACAGGATACTCATTCCCCGATTTCTTGGAACTGCAGCGCCTGCTGCGCCGAGTCATTTGAGCACTCTTTTTTCGGCCGACCAGCGGGCCGCGGCCGTAAGCGGCGCTGCGCTGCAAGCTCCAGTTCTTCCGTAAATTCAGCCGAGCCGAAGGGCCTGCCGGTCATAGTCGCCAGCCGGATTCGCTCCCCAAGCGCTTCATCTTCCACGCCGACGCGAAGTGTCTCGCGCCAGCGTTCTTTTGTGTATTCCTCTAGTCCCGGTGCGGCAGCCAGTAAGCCGCTCTCATCTCGATTGGTTACGTGGGCTACTGCACTCGACCATGGATAATCCTCCGCCAGCTCCACCAATCCCGCGCGCACTGGATTTCGCTCGATGTAAGCCATTACCGTGCAAACGCCCGGGGTGTCCACGGGACAAGAGTAATAGCGCGCCTGCCACAGATGACCGGATTTTCCCGATCGCGTGTTGTGATAACGCGCATAGTCCCGATGCGAGTGGCCGAGCGCATTCGCCAGCGACGAGCCAGTCTTGGGTACAGCCAACAGATGCACATGGTTGGTCATCAGGCACCAAGCCCAGATACCCAACTGGTGTTCGGCCGCGTATCTATGGAGCAGGTTTAGGTAGATCCTGCGGTCGGCGGAATCGTCAAAGACATTTTGCTGGGCATTGCCGCGCTGCGTGATGTGATGAGGAATTCCCGCTGCTACGAAGCGCGCCATTCTCGGCATTTCAGATTGAGAGTGTCGAACGGGCGGGGAAAGTCTCGCTGAAAATCGGGGAATGAGTATCCTGTCACCAGATTTTTAGCGCGGTGACTGGGTCTACTTTCGATGCGCGCAACGCCGGCAGGCAACAGGCGACGGCGGTTAGCAACGTCAATAGCAATGGAACGGCGATGAACGTCACTGGATCTCTTGCTGTAACGCCGTACAGCAGGCTTCCCAAGGTGCGCGTCAACATCCAGGCACCGAACAGGCCGAAAATTACTCCGATCCCGGCTACCGCCAGACCTTGTCGAAGGATCATACGCAACACATCGCCGCTGGCAGCACCTAGCGCCATGCGAATCCCTATCTCGCTGGTCCGCTGCGAAACGGAATAGGAAATAGCGCCGTAGATACCCAGTGCTGCGAGGGACACCGCGACAGCCGAAAAGAGCCCCAGCAGCGTCATCGCCAGACGGCCGCGCCATAGCTTGTCGGCAATCACTTGCTGCATACTCTGCACATGTGCAATCGGAACATCCTTGTCGAGTGAGCGGACCTGCTCCTCCACTGGCTTTCGAAGTGCGAGAGGATCACCGTGCGCGCGCATCACCAGCGTCATGAAGGAAAAATTCGCATCGCTCTGCGCATGCGGAAGGTAGATCTCGTCGTATGGATTCTCGGTCCAATCCGTTTGCTTCACATTCTTGATGACACCAACGATGGTCATCCAATTGGCGCCCAGACGCAGGCGTTGTCCGATCACGTTCTCACCGGGCCAATGACGTTTCGCTAGCGCCTCATTGACGATGGCCACGGGCGTAGTGCCTCGAATATCATGCTTATCGAAATCACGCCCCTGCAGCATCGAGATCTTCATGGTTCCGAAATAGCCCGGCTGCACCACTCGATATGCCGCGGTGGGCTGCTGACCCGGGGGCGGGTCCGGACGTCCGTAAATAATGATTCCGAGCGTCCAGACGTCGCCGCTGATCGGAAGATGATTGATCAGGCTGACCGATTCCACACCCGGCAGCGCTTCCAGACGCGGCCGCAATTGTTCAAAGAATCGTATGCGCCCCGGTCCGGTAGGATACGCCTTACCGCCGGCGGCCACTTCCAACGTAAGAACATGCCGCGGATCAAATCCGGGATCCACCGCCTGGAGATGCTGGAAAGATTGCAGCATCAATCCGGCGCCTATCAATAGGACCAGCGCGAGAGCGATTTCAGAAATCACCAGCAGCGCGCGCATACGATGTTCCGACCGGCCTGCCGTAGATCCTCTGCCGCCGCTCTTCAGCGCTTCCTGTAGATCCGTGCGGAACGCCCGCAGCGCCGGCGCAAGACCGCAGGCCACTCCGGTTCCGAGTGCGATCAGCGCCGTGAACAAGAGCACCATCTTGTCTAGCCTCACGTCGTCCAAGCGCGGCAAACTTTGCGCCGGCAGCGATGCGATCAATCCCGCGATTCCCCAGCTTGCAATTAGCGTCGCCACCACCGCTCCGGCCGCGGAAAGTAGCAGACTCTCTACCAGCGATTGCCGGATGACCCGCCATCGGCTACAGCCCAACGCCAAGCGTACTGCCGTCTCCTTCTTCCGGCCGTTAGCGCGCACCAGCATCAGATTCGCCACGTTGCTGCACGCGATCAGAAGTACGAATCCAACCGTGCCGAGCAGCACCAGCAAAGTCGGCCGAATATTAGCCACCACTTTCTCCTGGAGTGGGAGGACCAAAGCTGTCATGCCGGTATTCGTTGCCGGATACTGCGCGGCCAAGCGGCGGCAGATTACGTCGATATCAGCTTGGGCTTGCTCTAACGGCACTCCATTGCGCAGGCGGGCGAAGATCCGTAACGAACGGCCTCCGCGATCGTTCAAGCGCTGGTCTAACAATAGCGGGGCCCACACCTCCACGTTGGTGGCCCAAAACGGAGCGAAATGGAACGATTCCGGCATTACGCCGTTCACGGTATAACTTTCGCCATTCAAGCTGATCTGCTGCCCAATTAGCTTCGCGTCCCCGCCGAAGCGGCGCTGCCAAAGTTGATAACTAAGCACCACGACATGCCCGCGAGCGGGTTGATCGTCACCGGATTCAAACGTCCGTCCCAGAAGCGGAGGCACGCCCAGAATGGAGAACATATTTGGACTCACCTGCATCCCCGGCAGTTCTTCGGCATGCTCACCGCCGGTGAGTGCGCCGCTCCACACCTGGGCCGCTCCCATCTGGTTAAACGATCGCGATTGCCTGCGCCAGTCCAGATAATCGTCCGGGGAAACCGGCCACTGCCCTTCGTGGAGAATCGCCACCAGCCGGCCGGGATCGCGATACGCCAAGGGCTGCAGCAGCACGCCGTTCACTACGCTGAAGATGGCTGTGTTTGCGCCGATGCCTAACGCGAGGGCGAGAATCGCCAGAACTGCAAATCCAGGGCTATTCCAGAGTGATCGAATGCAATACCGCACATCCTGCCAGGCCGTTTGCATAAACGTATGACTCGATTCTCAAGCAAAGGTTAGCACTTTCTTGAGACGATCCTCGCGGTCTTGCCACTAGAATATCGTGAAAGATCAAGCTGTTTCCACAGACACCGCCGCGCGCCAGCGGGCTATAGATGCCGCCCTCAGCCAGATGGACAAGCAGTTCGGAAAAGGCTGCGTGCTACGGCTGGGTTCGCGGAATGTGCTGCCTGTCGCAGTGATCCCGAGCGGGTCCATTTCGCTCGATGCAGCGCTCGGAGTGGGCGGATTCCCGCGTGGCCGCGTGGTGGAGGTTTTTGGACCCGAGTCATCGGGGAAGACCACGCTCGCCCTGCAAGTAATCGCGCAAGCGCAAAAAGCGGGCGGCACGGCCGCTTTCATTGATGCCGAGCACGCACTAGATCCCGGCTATGCCCGCAATCTCGGCGTGGATGTGGATAACCTAATCGTCTCGCAACCGGATTATGGCGAACAGGCGCTGGAAATCGCGGGGGCGCTGATCGGGTCCGGCGGCATCGATGTTGTAGTGGTGGATTCGGTGGCCGCTCTGGTGCCCAAGGCGGAGCTCGACGGCGAAATGGGCGATAGCCACATGGGCCTGCACGCGCGCTTGATGTCGCAAGCGCTGCGCAAGCTCACCGGCACGGTGGCGCGAACCAACACCCTGCTGCTCTTCATCAACCAGATCCGCGAAAAAATCGGTGTGATGTTCGGTAACCCGGAAACCACCACAGGAGGCCGGGCGTTGAAATTCTATTCCTCGGTGCGCGTCGAGGTTCGCCGGATGACCGCAATCAAGGATGGCGATAAGGTAATCGGCAACCGCACAAAAATCAAGGTGGTGAAGAACAAAGTGGCCGCGCCATTCCGCGAGGTTGAAGTCGACATCCTCTTTGGAGTGGGCATCTCGCGGGAGGCCGACCTGCTGGATCTGGGCGTTATTCACGAGTTAGTGGAAAAGAGCGGCTCCTGGTTCAGCGTCGGCGGTGAGCGCATCGGCCAAGGCCGCGACAATGCGCGCACGTATCTGGTGGCGAATCCCGAAGTCCGCGAACAACTGGACGCCGACCTGCGCAAAAAGCTGGGCTTCGAGGCGGCAGGTGACAGCGAAGCTACTCCGAAACCGGCCGCGTCCAGTCAGCTTTCCCTCAACAAGGCTGCTCAAAGCGCTTGAATCAGGGCGGCGGGAGGCCTCCGAAGGCGCCAAAAGCCCGTTTCATCGGCTTTCGGGGCGGGGCGCAGCGAAAAAACTGAGGAAAAACGTGTTTTTTTCGCATTCTTCTCTTTACATCCGGCTCCGCATCCCGTATGATTTGGGAGGAAACAAATTTGTACGGTTATGTTTTAATGTAACCGGACCGTTGGATGGAAGAACCCTACACAGGATACTAAGGAGAAGTACATGGCAGCAACCAAGATGACGCAGTCGCAGATCATGAAAGAACTCGCGACAGCCACCGGAAGCACAACCAAGGCGGCCAAGACCTTCGTCGAGACCTTCGCCGAAATGGCCGTTCGCGAAACCAAGAAGAACGGAATGTTCGTCATTCCCGGCATCGGCCGCCTGGTTCGCGTGGACCGCAAAGCCCGCATGGGCCGCAATCCCGCCACCGGCGAAGCGATCAAGATCCCGGCCAAGAAAGTGGTCAAGTTCCGGGTCGCCAAAGCCGTGAAGGACGCGATCGTACCCAAGAAGAAATAGGTTAGGAACGTCCCAGCAGTTCTAAAAACGTAAACCCCCGCGATGACCTCGCGGGGGTTCGCTTTTTCTGAAAGTCGATACTAGGTCCACTCAAAGTGCGAGCGAATCCAGGAAGCCTTAGGCCTGCTTCTTTTCGTCGACGTTAGGGTGTTGATCTTCCTTCATGGCACCTTTGAAGTTCTTGATGCCCTCCCCTAAGCCCTTCGCCAGTTCGGGAATCTTCTTTCCGCCAAACAGCAGAACGGCGACTACCAAAATGACAATCAGCTCAGGCAAGCCTATCGATCGGAACATGCGGCCTCCTTATCTTCTCGGACACCCCCATTGTACTCCGATTCCCGCGCGTCCGCACTCGTGTATACTGCCTTTTCCATGTGGCAGCAAAACTATATTCCGTTAGGAAGTCTCCCGCTCTCGGCGCTGGTGGCCGCACTGCCGATTTTCACGTTGTTATTCCTGCTGGGCATCCTCCGGAAGCCAGCCTGGATTGCCGCGCTCTCCGGACTTGCGGCCACCGTGGTGATCGCCGTTTTTCTTTACGGTATGCCACTCGGAAAAGTGGTTGCCGCCACCACTTACGGTGCGGCGTTCGGGCTGTTCCCCATCGGCTGGATCGTGATCTGGGCTGTTTTCCTCTACCGGCTCACGCTCGACACCGGGAAGTTCGAAGCCATAAAGCACTCCATAGGAAGCCTCACCAGCGACCGGCGGCTGCAAGCCCTGCTGATCGCCTTCGCCTTCGGGGCGTTTGTGGAGGGCGCCGCTGGATTTGGCACTCCCGTGGCTGTTGCGTCCGCGATGCTCGCCGGTCTCGGATTCACGCCGTTCTATGCGGCCGCCATCTGCCTGCTCGCGAACACCGCGCCGGTAGCGTTCGGTTCCATCGCGATTCCCATTGTCACGCTGGCAGGAATTACGGGGCTCCCGCTCGATCGTTTAAGCGCCGGCGTGGGACGCATCTGCGCTCCAGTTTCGCTAATAGTCCCCGCCTACTTGATTCTGGTGATGGGCGGATGGAAAGCCCTGCGACCGGTACTACCTGCGGCGATTCTCTGCGGCGTTTCGTTTGCCGGCATGCAATTCATCATCTCGAACTTTGTCGGAGCGCAGCTCACGGATCTGATTGCTTCTCTCACCGCGATTATCGCGCTAGTTCTGCTGTTTCTGGTCTGGAAGCCAAAGGACATTGTTGCCGAGCCGCCGTCTTCCAAAACAGTAGCAGCCCGTCCCACGGCTGGACAGATTCTGCTGGCTTGGAGCCCGTATCTGCTGCTGGTTGCCTGTGTCCTTCTTTGGGGTTACAAGCCGATGCTAGGGCCACTCAATTCCGTGACTGTTCCGATACCCTGGCCCGGTTTGCATAATCTGATCGCCCGGATGCCTCCGGTCACCGCTCGTCTTTCACCCTATCCGGCCATCTTTAATCTGAACTGGCTTTCGGCTTCCGGAACCGCGTGCCTCATCGCCACGCTGCTGACGGCGCTGGTTTTGCGAATTCCGCCGCTGCAGTTTTTGAAGATTCTCGCCAGCACATTGCTGCAGCTCGCTTTCTCGATGGTCACTCTCGCGGCGGTGCTGGGCCTGGCATTTTTGATGAATTACTGCGGCGCTACCGCGACTCTCGGATTGGCTTTCGCAGCTACTGGTGCATCTTTCCCGTTCTTCAGCGCGCTGCTGGGCTGGATGGGTGTATTTTTGACCGGCTCCGATACATCCGCCAACGCGCTGTTCGGTAACTTGCAAGTGGTGACGGCTTCGCGGCTGGGCCTGAATCCGGTATTGATGGCTGCGTCGAATTCAGCGGGTGGAGTGATGGGAAAGATGATTAGTTTATCGAGCATCGCGGTGGCTACTTGCGCCACGGGGATGAAGCGGGAGGATGAAGCGAAGCTGTTTCGTTTTACACTGCGGCATAGTTTGTTTTTAGCTAGCTTGATTGGGTTGATTGTTTTGTTTTATGCGTATGTGGCGCCGGGGTTGCAGCCGTGAACGGCCAAAAGGCACCGACTCCCTTACGGTCGCGGTTCGGTTCCGAGCGCTACCGAGCCGCGACCGTAAGGGAGTCGGTGCAGTTACGGGACCCAGGTTCTTAGGAACTTGGTTGGTTCATCTGGGGCAATTGAGAATAGGGCGGCGCCTGCGGGGATTAGCCAGGTTTCGCCTTCGCGGAACGGCTGGCCGGCTATTTTACCGCTGCCGCCCGCGAAGATTAGCAAGTGGAAACGATCGCGAGCCGCGGGATAGTCGATAGGCGAAGTGATTCGGGCCAATTCGGTGTGGAAATATGGGCAATCGATAGGGAGCTCTCGCGACTTCGAGTCGAAAACGTCGGTGGACGCAACTTCGAGCGCCTTTGCAAGATGCAATTCGCGTGGACGGCCGTAGTCGTAAAGCCGGTAAGTGATATCGGAATGCTGCTGCACTTCGCACAGCGCCAGGCCTGCGCCGATGGCGTGCACAGTTCCTGCAGGGATGAAAAATGCGTCGCCCTGCTTCACGTCTATCCACTGCAGCAACTTTTCGATTTCGCCGCTCTTGGCTGAATCGCGCATGCGTTCGCGCGTGATGGGTTCTCGAAATCCCAGGGCGATTTGCGCGCCGGGGTCCGCCCGCAAAACGTACCACATCTCGGTTTTGCCGAGCGATCTTTCGTGAGCGGCGGCGAATTTGTCATCCGGATGAACCTGCACCGAGAGCCGCCCAGTGGTGAAGATGAACTTGACCAGCAGCGGAAGATCGGCTTCAAACCACACTTCGCCGATCTTTTTGCCAGGATCCGGGTACCAAGGAGCCAGGTCCAGCGCGCCCCAAATTTTCTCCTTGAAAACGGAAGGGAGCCGAACCGGGACGCTAGCGTTCACGGATGAAATTCTCGATACGGTCGAGGCCGCGGGCGAGTTCCTGCATGGAAGTGGCGTAGGAGATCCGAACATGCTGGCTGGTTCCAAAGGCCTCGCCCGGAACCAAGGCCACATACTCTTGAGCAAGCAGCTTTTCTGAAAACTGCAACGCGGATGTGATTCCATTTCGAAATGCGACCGAGACGTTGGGATAAACGTAGAATGCACCCTTCGGCTCCGAAATCTTGACGCCCGGGATAGCGCGTAGCCGGCCCACCACATAGTCGCGGCGTTTCAGATACTCCGCCAGCATGACATCAATGGAATCCTGCGGACCGCGCAACGCCTCGATAGCGGCCTTTTGCGACACCGAGGTGGGATTCGACGTGGTGTGGCTTTGCAGCTTCATCATGCCGTCGATTAAAGGCTTGGGCGCAAGAGCAAAACCGATGCGCCAACCGGTCATGGAATAAGTTTTCGAAAGCGAACCGGCCACTACGACGTGCTCCTTGGAGTCCGGCATGGAGGCGATGGAGAAGGGCTCAGCCGCATAGAGGAACCGGCAGTAGCATTCGTCGGTCATCAAACGGACGCCGCGTTTGGACGCTAGCCGGTAAATCTTTTCGAACTCCTCGCGGCTCAGAACTGCGCCGCTGGGATTGCTGGGCGAGTTGATGATCAAAAGTTTGGATCGCGAAGTGATGTAGGGCGCGATCATCTCCGCGGTAAACGTGAAGCCGCTATCTTCGTCGGTGGGGACGAATACGCACTTACCACCCGCATAGTTGACAACATCTTTGTAAGTCACCCAGTAAGGAACTGGAATGATCACTTCGTCGCCATCGCCGATCAACGCCTGCATCAAATTGAAAATCGCGTGCTTGCCTCCCACCGTCACGATGCATTCCGAGGGCGCGTAATTGGTGCCGTAATCGGTGCGATGCCGGTCGCAGATGGCGGTCTTCAATTCGAGGACACCACCGGCGGGCGTGTACTTGGTGAAATTGGCATCAATGGCCGCAATGGCCGCCTTCTTGATGTTGTCCGGCGTCGGGAAATCCGGCTCCCCCGCCCCGAAGTCGACCACGTCTTTACCTTCTCTGCGAAGGCGGTCGGCGTCGGCCGCAACTTTCATGGTGGAAGACTCGCTGATCAGCGAAATCCGCTCGGCGAGATCGGTGGTAGCTTGCATGGAAGGTGTCAATTTTCTCCTTGGCAGGCGAAAGCGCCTGCCCCACAATACTAGTTATCTCCTAACAGTCTTTTTCTTAGTTTAACCTCAATCGAAGGCGGCACGAGGCCGGTGATTTTTCCGCCCAAACGGATGACTTCCTTCACCAGCTTGGAGCTCAGGAACGAGTGCGCCTCGCTGGCCATCAGGAACACGGTTTCGATGTCCGGCCGGAGGCGCCGATTCATGAGCGCCATCTGGAGCTCGTATTCATAATCGGAAACCGCGCGAATACCGCGAATGATCACGCTGGCTCCGCATTGCGCGGCGTATTCCACCAGCAAACCGTCGAACGATCCCACTTCCACGTTCGGATAGCCTTCGACTACTTCCGAGAGCATTTCGATTCGCTCGTCGACGCTGAACAGGGCTTGCTTTTCGTCATTGCGAAGGATGGCGACGAACAGTTTGTCGAACAATGCGGAGCCGCGCTGGATCAAATCCAGGTGTCCGTTGGTGATAGGATCGAACGAGCCCGGGTAGAGGGCTACCACAGAAGCCGGCTTGGTCCTCAAGGCTTGCCTTCACCAGGATGATAGGTACGCTCGGCGTGGGATTTGACATCGGCCAGGCTGAAATACGCGGGCTTGAATTCCTGTTTGGCGTAGAGCTGCGACTGATCGAAATAGTGCTTGGAGTTGGGATCGGAATTTTCGCCGAACACCAGAATGGAGCGAGCTTCCACCTGCGGCCCAAAATCCACCACGCTGATAAACGAATGGCCGGCCACGCCGTAGCGGTGTTTCTGGTCCTTTTCCGGACGCGAGTAGAAGTTGAAGACGATGCCGACGTCGCCCGGGGCCCCGGCTATCGGAAGGCTGTTCACTGCATCGCTGAACGGCTCCTCGCCACCGGATTGGCGGCGTTCCAAGCGGTTGATATCGCCATAGGGGACGCGCCAGGTTCCGAAAGTCTTCTGCAAAGTGTCCACCACTTTCTCAAGGGATTCCAGAGGGGTTTCCTTGGGTTTTGCAGCCGGAAACACAGCGGTGCCGTATTGTTTTTCGTGATACAGCAGGAAAAGAGTCATCGGCACTGAAGATACGCGGCTGACGTGATCCCAGTTGCGCAGCTCGGTGATTGGATCGAGGAGCTTGGCGGGATGCTCCTGCTCGAATGCTTCCACCAGTTTCGGGATTTCCGTTTCGGCGTTGATTACGTAGGTGTCGAATCCGGCCTTGGCCCATTCGTCGAAGCTGAATTTATCTTTGTTCCACAGGATGCGGCGCGAGATGCGGGCGCGTGCGGTGTCTTGCTCGCCGACCATGTACTTGGGATATTCGGAAGGATCCGGGTTTCCGAAAACGGTGGTGGTAAATGGAGTGGAATTGCAGTTCTGCACAAAACCGGATTTTGGATTAGTCACCTGCGGGAGTTCATTGAAGCTGTGATAGCCCTGCCATTCCGTTTCGGAAGTGGAGCCATCCACAGGCTTCGACCAATCGAACTTGAGGGAACGTTTGGGAACTGCGCCGTTATAGACGTAGAAAATGTTGCCGTCGCGATCCGCATAAATGGCGTTGAACATGGGCACCGCGACCGCGGACATGGCTTTCTTGAATTCGTCGAAATTGCGGGCCTTGCTCATGGCGTACCACTCGTCCACTTGTCCGCCTTCTTCGAACTTGGCCATTTTCACGGCCAGAGGTTTGCCGTTGCGCTTGGCGACGATCGGGCCGTGGTGGGTGCGGCGGAAAGTGAAAGTGGGCTCGGTGAATCCTGTGTCCGTTTTGACCTTGATGGATTCTTTCCATTCAGTGGCGTGCTTATAGGCGCCGTCGTAGCGATAGGCCAACGGATCGCTCGGATTGTCGAAAGTTTCTTCGTAGACGTCGACGATGTCGGGCTCATTCACGGTGTGGCTCCAGCCGAGCACCTCATTGTGGCCGATGGTGGGGAATCCGGAACCGAAGAAAGACGCGCCGCTCATGTTCCAGCCTTCGTCGCTGTGGACGTGGCCTTCATACCATTGGCCGACGCCGAAGAAGGGCTGGTGCGGATTGATGAAGAGCAGGGCGTGACCATCGGCGCTTTTGGCAGGAGTGATGGCCCACATATTGGAGCCCTGGGATTCGGACGCGCTCGAAATCTCGGAGGGTTTGAGACCGCTCTTGCCGAAGATGAATTTGTAATAGAGCGCGTAGCGATTGAAGGCGTAGATGTACCAGGGTTCGAAATGGGTGATGAGGCGCGGCTTCACTTGCAGGTTGCGCGCCAGGAAATAGTTCAAGCCTTCGGCGGAGGCGTCCACCAGCTTCTTGGTTTCGGGAGTGGCGCGATCGTACTCCGCCTGTGCCAATTTCGGAATCTGGAGGGCGCGGACCAGGCGATCGTCATCCAGAGTTTTGGCACCGTAAACTTCGGAGGCGCGGCCTAAGGCGCGGATATAGCTGTCCTCGATCTGCCAGAAATTGTCCTCGGCCTGCGCGTAGATGTAGCCGAAGATGCAGCTTGCATCGGTGGGTCCGAAGACGTGAGGGACGCCGTAATTGTCGCGGTAAATGGTAACGGATTTGGCGATTACGGATTTGGCGATTAAGGTAGGCTGCGTAGCCGCGGAAACGGGCAGGGCGAGAGCGGCCAGGAAGACGGTGATCGAGAGTATGGTTCGGCGGGTCATTGGTGGGCAGTTTATCAGATTGGCGGACTGGGGGCTCTGGGCTGGGGCCTGCTGGGCTGCATCACTCAAACATGCGTCATGTCCGCTGAGGCTTTGTAAGGGCTGTGGAATCTGGTCCATGCGATGTGCCGGGCTTGATTGTGACGCATCATGCGTTGGGAGAAGCGCTCGACTTGGTCTTTTGAAAAAACGAAGCCATGGTCGGAGGGTTCCCAGGGAAGTCCTTCATGTTTATGGAGTTCAAGGATGGCGGCGGCGTCTTTGAGCTCGTTCCATTCGCTCATTTGGCGTTCATGCTGGAGGTCGCGGAGCTGTTGGAGCGCTTTTTGGAATTGGCGCGAGAGGCGGGCGCCATGGAGGCCGAGGCTGGCGAGGAGGCGATGGGCGTCGACGATGTCGAAAGCGGGGGGCTCGGGGCTGGGGGCTGGGGACTGGGCGCGGTTGAGGATATCTGCTTCGAGGAGCGGGATGCGATTGAGGCGCCAAGAGGTGTCGGCCAATTCTTTTACCAGCTGGGCTTCAGTTGCATTTGCGGGCTTGTGTTCATTTACGAACTGGCGGCAGTGGTTTTCATAAGCTGCTTGTTCTTCGGAGGTGAGGACGAGCGTGCGGGCGGTTAGTCCATGGCTGAGGGCGTTTTGCGACGAACGCTGTTTGCCGGCCGCGGTGCGAGGGCCGGTGGAGTGTTGGGAGTTGGCGCGGTTGATGGCGGCGCGGTGGATTGGGACAGTTCTGGTTGGTGACATATTTGTGCCTTTGGGATTGGGATAGCACGGCGTTAGGGTGGAGGGTGGCTGATTCTTTGGAGGTAGTTGATGCGAAAGCAGATTGGGTGGCAAAGGCCCGGTGATCCGGGTTCGGAGGCTTCGCGCGCAGTAGCTACTGCTGGAGAATTATCAGCTGGTCCTGGGAGTTGACCACCTTGGCACCGGGTATTTGGGTCAATAGCCGTTCGAAATCGCTGTCAGTGGATACGAGGATGAAGTCGTGATTAGCCGCGTAATCTAAAATCTTGCGGTCTCCGGCGCCGGCAAGGCCGTTTCGAAGCGCGCTTTCAGAACCAGGGAACAGGTCGCTGAATAGCTCTTGGTGTTACAGCACTCAGTCGGGCTGATCATTCGCGTCTCGGCGATTACACTAGTGTTCTTGGGCCTCGAGTGGACTTGAGCGCATGGAAAAGTTGATAGCTATTGGCGATCATGTGATAGCGCATCGCAGCCAAGGCGGGAGGGCCCGAACGCGCGAGCGCGGCGATCCAAGCTCCCGGCATGCTATCGCTAAGCCGGCCATGTGCTATTAGTAAGAAAGATGCGATCGAGACTCCTCCTGGCGCTAATGCTCACCGCGCCACTGGGACGGAACTTAAAGTCCGCCACCCCCACCCCGCCGGAGTACCGTCTTCGTTTTTATCACACGCACACCAATCAGCGGCTGGATATCATTTATCGGCGCGGCGAAAATTACATACCGGAGGCACTGGCCGAGCTCGACCACTATCTCCGCGATCATCGTACCGGCGAGGTGCATCATTTCGATCCCCACCTGTTCGATCTGCTCTACGACTTGACACGTTCGGTAAACGATTCCGGCGGCGAGATCGACGTGATCTGTGGATACCGCACGCCCTGGAGCAACGAATTCCTGCGTACCCGCAGTGCGCACACGGGTGTGGCTCTCCACAGTCTTCACATGCAGGCGGAAGCCATTGATATTCGATTACCGGGAATTCCGACCTCTACAGTGCGGGACGCCGCGCTACGACTGGAACGCGGGGGAGTTGGTTACTATCGCGAGTCCAACTTCGTCCACGTGGACGTGGGACGCGTGCGCCGCTGGTAATTAGGTTTCACCCCGGATACGGGTAGCCCTTCGCCAGCACTTGCTTGAGTTCGTCATCGTAGCCGTAGACATCATCGAAAAACTGCACCTGGCCGCTCGGATCGACAATCGCGGTGCCGTACAGAATCAGCACCGGAACGGGGTTGGTGAGGTTTACCTGATCGTTGTCCTTGCCGCTCTGCATGGCCGCCTGCGCTCGTTGAACGTTCCAATCGGGTGTGTTGCGCAGCACCCACGCCGCCAGTTCCGCGGGATGCTCCACGCGGATGCAGCCGTGACTGAAATCCCGGCGCGTCTGTGAGAACAATTGCTGCGACGGTGTACTGTGCAGGTAAACGTTGTACTCGTTGGGGAACATCAATTTCACCAGGCCCAGTGCATTGGCCGGGCCCGGCTTTTGGCGCACTTCCAGCTTTCCGGCACGCAATTCGGCCAGCACTTCATCCGTGATGGCGCCTGAGGTTACCACCTGCCCGGCCGGCGTGACCACCTCGAATCCTTTCCTGGAAATGTAATCACGGTCTTTCTGTATGGCCGGCACGATCTCCGAGCGCTGGATGCTGGGCGGAACATTCCAGTACGGGCGGAACACCACGAACCGCATATCCTTTTCGAAGATGGGCGTCTTGTGGTGGAATGCCTTGCCGACAATCACGTTCATGGAAAGCGCGGGGTTTCCGCTGTCGTCATAGGCTCGGAGACGGAACTCCGGGATGTTGACCACGATGCGCGGCTCGTTGAACCGGTCGGGCAGCCAGCGCCAGCGCTCCATGGTAAGGCGCAATTGGTCGAGGCGCTGGCTCAGAGGCGTATTCAGGTTTCTCAGCGTAGACTCGTCCAATCGGCCGTCAGGCTTCAGCCCATGGCGGCTCTGAAAGCTTTTGACCGCGTCCACCAGCGCGCCCTGGTACAAATTGGAATCTTGGGGAATCGCGGCGTTCGCGGGCAGATCGCCCAATAGGCGCAGCAAGCGCGTCAATCGTGGAATGCCATCGAACGGACTTCCCGGCGCAATCGGTTTTTTCGAATCCGGAAGCTTCTCACCGTCGTCCTGGGACGCAAATTGCAGGTAGTGTTGCAACGCTTGCCGGGTGCGGTTGTAGCCGGCGAAAGGCGGCCCGATCTGGGCCAGTTCCGCATTCACATCCTGGCCATTGACCAGCCGGTCGCGCAGAAAAGCAGGTAAGTCGTACTTCTTTTCTTCGACACTGAGGCCAAACTTGAAGTGTTGCGGATTGACCTTCCCAATATGACAATCGGAGATGTAGCGCATCAAGCAAACCGTAAGTGCCGCATCGAAAATTGCACTCTGGCCGGCTGGCTGAGGGTTTTGCAGGCGAGCCAGCCGGTCAGCCCAGCGGGAGCCATCATAATCTTCAGGGTCCAAACCTTGCATGTCCGCCTGCTTCAGCAGGTTTATGATAGCCAGCGCCTGCTGAGTCGGCTGGCCATTCCGAACCCAGGCTGGCGCGTAGTCTGTAGGCTGATAGAAGTTCTGCACGTGCGCGCGATAGTCGGAGAAATTCGGCCATCGAAGTTCCGGTAATTGGCCGGCCGAAGCGGTCGCGCGCAACTGAGAGGAGACGTCGAAAGCCTGTGTCGGCTGCGCAACCGCCGAGCTGACCAGCGTGCCTGCCATCAGCAGCCATAACGGCCAGCGCGCAGGGATAATACTTCCGTCGGTTTGACGTTCGGTTTCGAGTTCGCACATGGCTGTATTATCTCGCGCGGCTGATCGCGATCGTTCCCATTCGCTAAGAGGAGCATCCCGCCGTTGTATTTGTTTGGTGAGAGTCTAACGGCCGGCTGACGGAGACCGTCTGTAGCAGCGCTGTACGTACCGATGGACAGGTTACGCCCGTGACGGCATACCTGGGCATTATGGACGAGGAATGGGCAAAGGGTGCGGGTGTCGGGAAGCTAAATCTGCTTGGTAGGAGGCCATTGAAGAAAATGTCTTGACGTACCGCTCCGAACACGTTATTATTCTATACAGTTAATTAACTGTATGGCGAAATATTCTAGCCGGGCCATTGATTCCCTTAGCCTTACGCTGGCGGCCCTAGCCGATCCTACGCGGCGGGCGATTGTCGAGAAGCTCGCTAGTGGACAGGCCACGGTGAATACTTTGGCCGAGCCGCTCAAGATGAGCCTGCCGGGAGTATCGAAGCACCTTAAGGTTCTTCAAAAGGCCGGGCTGGTGATACAGGGGCGCGACAAACAGCGGCGGCCATGCCGGCTCAACGCGGCGCGGCTGCAAGATGTGGCAAATTGGGCCGAGCGATTCCGACGCAATTGGGAAGAAAGCTTCAAACGCCTGGACGAGTATCTTTCCGAACTCACAGAAAAGGAGAAATCGAAATGACTGAAAGCCTACAGCGGGAGATGGCGCTCACGTTGCCATCCGATCGCGAAATCGTTATGACGCGCGCTTTCAACGCGCCGGCACGGATCTTGTTCGAGGTGTGGACCAAGCCCGAGCATGTGAGGAAATGGTATGCGGTGCGGGGGACCACGATGACAGTCTGCGATATTGACCTGCGCGTGGGAGGGGCGTGGCGCTGGGTGTTGACACATCCGAAGGGCGGGGAGATCGCATTCTCGGGAGTATTTCGTGAAATCGATCCGCCGCATCGGCTGCAGCGAACTGAGGTGTTCGAGAGCATGCCGGGCGCGGAGTCTCTGGGCACACTTACTTTCGATGAAAAGGGCGGTCAAACAACGCTCACGATCAACATGCTGTTCAAGAGCAAACAGGATCGCGATGTTTGCCTGAAGTCGGGGATGGAGTTGGGCGTGAAGGAGAGCTTCCAGAAGATCGATGAGTTGGTGGCTGGTCTGTGAGCGTCAGTGCGAAGAAAACTTCAAAGGCACCGACTCCCTTACGGTCGCGGTTCGGTACTGAGGGGTCTTGGCGACTGGAATCGCGGCTGCCAGCAGCAGGACGGCTCCGGCGTAAAGTAACGTATCCGCGACGTAGTTTTGCCCTTCATTAAGAGCCCCGACGGTGCTGGCTGTGGTCATGATGGGGAGGTAGAGGGCAAAGGTAAGAACAGTAAAGAGCGCGCCCACCCATGCGGCGGCGGGCCGGGCGCGCTTTTCGCTCAGCATGGCCGCCCCGCCGATCAGTAAGACAGCTCCGGCAAAATATCCCAGGTAGGCATGCAGCGGAAACCAGGCTGGTGTGACTTTAGCGAGAGGAACGCCGGGCCCGAATTCGGGATGCAGAAAGTGTTCGGCCGCAAAGAAGATTAGCGCGATGGCGGTGTAGAGACGCGCCAGCATTAGCGGAGCTTTCCAGCCGTGCGCGTACTGAGTGGAAGCTAGAGCGCAGGCGCCGGCGGCGAAGGTGAGATCGCGCACAGCTACTGCCCAGATGATTCTGTCTGGCGGGTTCGCAACTACGTTAGGCAGGTGGATCATCGCGACAAACAGACAGAACATGATGGTCATAAGCGTGGAAGACCAGCGTACGTACTTACCCAGGACAAGGCTCAGGGCTGCGGCAATGTGGCAGCATCCGATGAAGTATGCCCAAAACAGGTGGAACGGCATCCACGGGGGTACACCTTGCGAGATGGATTTAGCAGCTACGAGATGCTCGGCTCCGAAAAGCGCCAATGGGGCGGCGAAGAACACCGGCGCCAACGCAATTAGCTTGTCGAGTCCTTGAGCCGCTGACAGATCCTTTCTAGCGGTGAACAATCCAATTGCGAGAACCAGCAGCCCTGTGAGGCATGGCCAAAATATTAACGGAGAAAGCACAAACACCTCATTCGCGAAATGACGCGCTTGGTTTAAAACCGTTACTCAGGATACCGCGGTTCTCCGAAATCACAATCCGGACCTGCTCCAAGGCGTCCGATTTTGATGCAACGCGGATCTACAGCTCTCCTTGACAATCTACATATCGATCCGGTATATGTAGATTGTCATAGAGAGTTATGCCCAACGATAAATCCGACTTGCTGCAGGGGACTCTGGATATGTTGATCCTCAAAATCGTGGCGCTGGGCCCGGTGCATGGCTATGGCATTTCGCAGCGCATCCGGCAGATCTCGAAGGAAGTGTTGCAGGTGCAGCAAGGGTCGCTGTATCCGGCGCTGCACCGTCTCGAAAAACGGGGCTGGCTGGAAGCGGAGTGGGGTGAATCGGACAACGGCCGGCAGGCGAAGTTCTACAAGCTTTCCGCGCAGGGGCGAAAGCAGCTTGCGTCGGAACACTCGAACTGGAAACGACTCTCCGATGCAGTGCAAGTGATCATGCAGACGGCGCGATAGGAGACAAGATGCGCTTCATGAGAAAGCCTAAGCCGCCCGAGTTGGACACTGAGCTTCAATTTCACATTGACGGACTGGTGCGGGAGAAGATTGCCGCGGGGCTCACGCCCGAACAGGCCCGGCGCGAGGCAGTGTTGGAATTCGGAGGGGCGGAACAAATCAAAGAAGAGCTGCGCGACGTGCATCGCATTCCGCTGGTGGACGCTCTACTGACGCATACGCGGTACGCATGGCGGGTGTTGCGCGGAGCGCCTTCCTTCTCGCTGACGGTGATCGCTACGCTGGCACTCGGGATCGGTGCGAACACGGCGGTGTTTTCGGCGATCGATGCGGTGCTGCTGCGTCCACTTCCCTACCCCAATCCGGATCGTTTGGTGGTGCTGCGGGAATATCGGACCAAGCGAGAGCGGCCGGAGACTTTTCTTGCGCCAGTCCGGCTGGAGGATTGGAATCGGTTGAACAACAGCTTTCAGGCCATCAGCGGATACTTTACCGAGGATACGGTGGATGCGTCGGGTCCGCTGCCGGTGAAAATCAAGCGCGCGTCCGTGGCGCCGCGTTTTCTTCAGGTGCTGGGCGTCTCGCCGGCGCTGGGGCACGATTTCACGAGCGACGATGAACACTTCCACGGCTTCGCACCGGGCAACGTTCTGATCAGCGACCGTTTCTGGCGAGAGCATTTTCACGCGGACGCAAACGCGATCGGAAAACCGCTGCTGCCGGACCGAAGCTCGGCGACGGTGATTGGTGTAATGCCCGCGGGGTTCGCGTTCCCAGAAGATGTTGACCTGTGGATGGTGGGACCGCCGGATGCGCCCTTCGCGCAGGATCGGCGAAGTACGTGGTTCACCGGGATCGGGCGGTTGAAGCCGGGCGTAACGGAGGCTCAAGCACGGGCCAATCTGGATCTGGCGCAGCGTCAACTGGCGCGGCAGTTTCCAGCGACCGACGCGGATGTTTCGGCCGAGGTGCAGCCGCTGAAGGAAACCAGCGTGGGATCGGCGCGCGCTTCGTTGTGGCTGCTATTCGGCGCGGTTTCTATCCTGCTGCTGATGGCGTGCATCAATGTAGCGTCGCTGCTGCTGGCGCGAGGCATGGAACGGGCGCACGAGTTTTCGTTGCGATTTTCGCTGGGCGCTTCACGCGTAACCATCGTGGCGCAGGTGCTGGTGGAAACGCTGCTACTCGCGATCGCGGGAACTGTGGCGGGGCTCGCGTTGGCTGCGGTTTCGGCGAGATTTCTGGCATCGATGGCGAAAAGCATCCCACGCATCGGCGAGGTGGGGCTGGACTGGCGGCTGTTTCTTTATACGGCCGTGATCGCGGTGGTGGTGACGCTACTTTCCGGAATGTTTCCGGCTTTGCAAGCCAGCTCAGGTGCGCTGGCGGGGCCGCTTTCGCGCGGCGGGCGGACACAAGTATCCAGCTCAAGTCCAGCGCAATCGATGCTGGTCTCCGTTCAAGTGGCGCTCGCGGTTTGTCTATTGTTCGGAGCGGGATTGCTGCTCAGAAGCTTCCAGGCGTTGTCTGAAGTCTCTCCCGGCTTTGATAGCGCGCACGTGCTCGCGTTTCGTTTAACGGGCGGCTACGGCGAAACCGCGGATATTCCGGCGCTCAGGAGCCGCGTCAATCGGACGCTGGATGAGCTGCGATCGCTGCCCGGCGTGGAGGCTGCGGCTTCGTCGCTGACGTTGCCGGGCGTGCCGTTTGAGTTTCCCGTCGAGGTGACCAGTGCGGATTCGGCGCTGGATCCCGCACGCAGGGTCACGGCCGAGAGCCGGTACGTGTCCCAGGGTTACTTCGCCAGCATGCGCATTCCGATTCTTTCCGGAGCTGCTTGTGACCAACATTCGGATGCTACGGGCGCGGTGGTGAATCGCAGTTTCGCATCCACATATTTCGGCGATCGGGCCGTTTTGGGGCATCACCTGTCTGAAAAGCCGAATCCGTTCGGCTTGGCGCCGAGCATCGTGTTGGGCGTGGCCGCGGATGCTCGCGAGGCCGGGCTGAATCGTGAACCAGAACCGACAGTTTATTGGTGCGATCCGGTGCCCGATCCAGGGCGCTACTATTTGGTGCGGACAGCGGGCGCTCCGGCGGCGTTGGCGAGCGCGGTACGCGAGAGGATTCATGCCGTGGAGCCGGCGCGAGCGGTGTACGATGTGGCGCCGCTCGGGGAACATCTGAGCGAGTCCTTCGCGGAGGAGCGGCTACGAACGGTGCTGCTGACGTTGTTCGCAGCCTCGGCACTCTCGCTTGCGTGCGTGGGTCTTTACGGCACGATGAGTTATTTGGTAACTACGAGGAGGCGCGAGATTGGGTTGCGGATGGCGCTGGGGGCGCGGCGCAATCAAGTGGGGCTTCGATTTGCCGGCCGCGGATTGGCGGTCACCAGCATTGGCGTAGCTGCTGGACTCGGACTCGCTATCTGGTCAGCGCGGTTCATTTCCGGAATGCTGTACGGCGTGCATGCCAGCGATCCGGCCGCGCTCTTCGGCGCGATCGGTGTCATGGTTTTTGTGGCACTTCTTGCGTCGGGGATTCCGGCGATCCGGGCTACGCGGGTGGATCCGATGCAGATGTTGCGGGAAGAATAGCGCAAGAAAAACGCCGGCATGAGTGCCGACGCGGCAGGCAAGAGTGACTGCGCCACGGTGGGGGATTACCTTAGTTACGTGGACACGGGAGGACCAAGCCGGACTGCGCTCGGAGCAGCATTGCACCGCGCGGCTGATCAGATCTTGGAAGACGGACGCATTTTTCGCGATCCGCTGGCGTTGCAGATCGATGGGCGGAGGAGGATTCGTCGAGGCGTAGAATGCGACTCTTCATCGCTGTGAGATCGCGCTTTGCGGAGGACTCGCTCGCGGCTGCAATTGAGCGGGGTGTCGAACAACTCGTGGTGCTGGGCGCGGGTCTCGACACCTATGCGTATCGCGGGACATTTCGAGAGCGGCTGCATATTTTCGAAGTGGATCATCCGGCTACGCAGTTGTGGAAACGCCGACGGCTGGCAGAGGCCGCGATTCCGGTACCCGATAATCTTACTTTCGCACCGGCGGATTTCGAGCGTCAGGGGTTGGCGGAAGCGTTAGCGGCGGCAGGCTTTCATCCGGCGCAGCGGACATTCTTTACTTGGCTGGGAGTGGTGCCGTATTTGTCTGCAGAGGCGCTTGGTGCAGACGTGGTATTTGATTACAGCGATCCTCCGGAATCCTTTTCGCCAGAAATGCGCATGGACCATGAAAGGCGCGCGGCACGGGTGGCGGCGGTGGGCGAAGCGTGGGTGAACTATTTTGAAGCCGATGAGCTGCGGACAAAGCTGACTGCGCTGGGATTTCCGGAAGTGGAAGATTTGGGGCGGCGCAAATGGCCGCGCGGTATTTTGCGGAGAGTTGGCAAGAGAAAGCGCCTGCCCCACGAGGTGGGCATATCGTGCGAGCTTCGACGATGGCTCAGGCCTGAGGCTTGCCGTACAATGTACAAGCATGTGGCATCGTCTCACAGCTTGTACGCTTGTTTTTGCAGTAGCGTCCTTCGGCGCGGTTACCAGCGTGGAATTGGTGGAACGCACCGATTACCTGGGCGGTCCCTATGAGCACATCGTCGCGAAGGTACACTTCGCGGTGGATCCCAAGCTTCCGGCCAACCGCATCATCGCTGACCTCGATCTGGCTCCGCGCAATTCCGAAGGGCTGGTGGAGTTTTCCGCCGACTTGGATGTTTTGAAGCCGCGCGATTCGGCTAAGGGCAACGGTACGGCGTTATTTGAGATATCGAATCGGGGCGGCAAGGGTCTGCTGGGCACATTTCAGCTGGGGGATAATTTCCTGCTGGAACATGGATTCACGTTGGTGTGGGTGGGGTGGGAATTCGACGTTCCAGCAGGCAAGGATTTGCTGCATCTTTACGCTCCGGTGGCCACCAATAATGGCCAACCGATCTTGGGGCTGGTCCGATCGGAATGGGTAGGCGACAAGCACGTCACCACAATCTCGCTTGGAGATCGCAACCAGATTGGCTATGCGGTGGCCGATCCAAACTTCACCGGGAACAGAATGCTGGTGCGCGACACGGTGAATGGTCAACGCAGAACTATCGCGCGCGGCAAGTGGAAGTTTTCCGATGCCACGCACGTAACGCTGGAGGATGGTTTCGAGCCGGGAAAAATCTACGAAGTAATTTATCAGGCGAAAGATCCGGTGCTGGCGGGCCTGGGGCCGGCGGCGGTGCGCGACATGGCTTCATTCATGAAACACGCCGGGGTAGAGACCCTTTTGGCGGATCAGCACAATTACATCAAGCGCGCCATTGGGTTTGGAATCTCGCAGAGCGGCCGCTTTCTCCGCAGTTTCCTGTACGACGGCTTCAACCAGGATGAGAAGGGCGCTCGCGTTTTTGATGGCGTGTGGGCGCACGTTGGGGGCGGCGGGCGCGGCAGCTTCAACGCGCGATTCGCGCAACCGTCGCGCGACGGACACCCGTTCTACAACATTTTTTACCCGGTAGACGTTCCTCCATTTACAGACAACGATGGACTGCTGGCCAAGGCGACGGAGGCGAACGTGGTGCCCAAGATTTTTTACAGCCATGGTTCCTACGAATATTGGGGGCGCGCGGCGTCGCTGATTCATACTTCTCCCGACGGCCAGAGAGATGCGCCACTCGCGAAAGACACGCGGGTCTATTTCTTTGCGGGATCGCAGCACGGTTCAGGTTCCATTCCGCCGCGCGCGGCGGAAGCGCAAAATCCAGCCGGGGTGATCGATTACCGTACAGGCCTGCGGGCTCTGTTGCTGGCGATGCAGGCTTGGCTCAAGGACGGGAAAGAACCGCCGGCTTCCGAATATCCGCGAATCGCGAAAGATCAATTGGTTGCGCTGGGTGCTTATGCTTTTCCCAAGATCCCCGGCGTGACGGTCCCAGCAATTAAGCGCGAAGTATATCGCCTGGATTTTTCCGTGGAACCACCGAAAGCCGGCCCGCCTTATCCGACACTGGTTCCTCAAGTAGATCCGGACGGCAACGAAACATCGGGGATCAAGATGCCGGAGGTACAAGTACCGCTCGCGTCCTACACAGGCTGGAATCTGCGCAACAAAAGTATCGGCGCGCCGGAGGAATTGTACAGTATGACTGGATCGTGGATTCCGTTTCCCGCGAACAAGTCAGATCGGGAGAGACGCAAAGATCCGCGGAGGTCCATTGAAGAGCGCTATCCGAACGAGACGGACTATCTGGATCGCATCACTGCAGCGGCACAAAACCTGGTGCAACAGGGCTTTCTGCTAGATCAGGACGTTCCCAAACTTCGCGAACGAGCCGCGAAGGAATGGGAGTATGTTCTAAGATCGAACTGATGGGTCCAAATGCAGCGCAAGCTGAACAGCCGAAGCTCCCGATACCGGGCGTCAAGAATCTGATCGCAGTCGGTTCAGGAAAGGGAGGGGTTGGAAAAACCACTGTCTCAGTAAATCTGGCGATCGCACTGGGGCGGATGGGTCACAAAGTTGGCCTGATGGACGCGGACGTGTACGGTCCGAATGTGCCGCTCATGATGGGCGTACGCACCGCTCCCAGCGCCATCGGGGAGCGCATTCAACCGATCGAAAAGAATGGCGTGCGCATCATGTCCATGGGATTTCTCAATCCTGGCGACAAGCCGTTGGTGTGGCGTGGCCCGATGCTGCACAGCGTAATCCAGCAGTTTCTGCGCGGTGTGGATTGGGGCGAGCTGGATTATTTGATCATCGATCTACCGCCCGGGACCGGTGATGTACAGCTCACTTTGATTCAGACGGCACCGTTGACCGGCGCGATTGTGGTTACTACGCCCTCGGATGTTTCACTCGAAGACGCGCGCAAGGCTATCCACATGTTCCTGCAGGTGCGGGTGCCGATTCTTGGATTGATCGAAAACATGAGTTACCTGGAGTGCCCGCACTGCAAAGAGCGCATCGACGTGTTCAGCCACGGCGGCGGCCGAAGAACGGCGGAGACGATGAACGTCCACTTTCTCGGAGAGCTGGCGCTGGATCCGGCGGTGCGAGTGGGTGGAGATTCGGGAAATCCGATTACGCTGGGAGACACTGGAGGGGCTTTTGTTACGATCGCGCAGGAAGTGGAGCGACGGGCCGCTCAGGAAAGTAGTAAGAAGGGCCCGTCGATCCGGATTGAAGATTAAATCACAATAGCGGTTACTGAGATACCGCCATGGTGAGCTTGGGACTGGTGATCCCGCCGAGCGTAAGCTGAACCGGAACTGTGTCACCGGGCGCGACGTTGGGAACCACGACGTTCAACTGGTATACGCCGACAAATTGCGGACTGAGACCCGAGAACTGGATTTCCGCGCTAATGCCACCGATACCTACAAACGGCTTGTGTAACGTGTTAGTGGTTTTGCTAGGAATACCGCCCTCTGCAGGGGTGTCGTCGACTGGGCCCAAGCCCGTGGCATAGATGATCACGACATCGCCGATCGAGGCCGGATGCGTGGTGCGGCCTGAGATGCTGCCGACAGGCTGCGCCAGAGATCCATCCACGTTCTGAACGGCGGCCATTGTTCCGATGGGGAAAACAGCGGGCGAGAAACTGCCTATCTTGACGGTCGCGGGAGCGGAAGTGACACTGCCATTGGTGACCGTAACAGTTGCTTCCCCTGGGAGCAAATTCCAGGGCACGGCAGCGTTAATCTGATTGGATTGCAGGTACAGCAATGGAGCATCGGCGGTGGTGCTGCCGCTGACAAACTTTACTGTGACTCCGCCGAGCGAAGTGGAGAGCGGAATGGTATCGGCGCCGGCCGGAGCCGCGGCCAAGGATGTTCCGAAAATCGAAAATAGGGAGCCCGGCGCAATAGCCTGTCCCGGCACGAAGCTGGCGCCATTCACGATGCCGCCGACGGAGGGTTGAGCTAGGGCCAGGCCGGTGACGGCTAAAAACATGATCAACAAAGTAGTGAGTCGCATGGAATTCATCTAGATCCAGTATGGGCGACTGTCTATTCCGAGTAATTGACAGAACGTAAAATATTTGTGAAAGATCAGGGCGCCGGTTGGCTGCTTAGCAGATGTTTCCATGTTTCAGTCACTTCCGGGTCGTGGCCGGCGTCGAGTTGGGCAGCCTGGGCAGCTTCCGAAAGAGCCTGGTTGTGGCGATTTTCCAGCTCCAAGAGCTGCGCGAGCGTCCAGTGAGGCTTAAACCAGTTGGGCGCCCAGGCGATGGCGTTCCGCAAGCTGTGTTCGACGCTGGCCGGGTCGTTTGTCGCGGCAAATAAGTTGGCCAGGTTGTACCAGGCGTTTGCGCGGTCTTCCGATGTACGGGTGGCATCGATGGCGGCTTTGAGGGCCTCTTGGCGGGCCATCAGGCTGGAAGCGAACAGCGGGGCGCGGGCGGCGAGCTGCTGCATTGCGTGCGAATAGCGCAGGTCGGATCCAGCGCCCGAGGGTTGCCATTTCAGAACTGTTCGGTAAGCTTGGGCGGCACTAGTGACGTCGCCAGCTGCTAAGCGGCGGTCGGCGACGGCTAGGGCAGCGTCAGCCACTAATAGCCGGACGGCGAACACGGTGAGGAGAATCGCGGCTGCGAAGGCGGCGGGTGGGTACCAGCGAGCACGGGAGGTTTGTTGGGCGGTTGTGGGAGTGGCTAGCGCCACCAAAATAGCGAGCAGGAGATAGAAGTAGAGAGCCGTTGGAACGATGAATACCATGAACAGCTGGCAAACTAAGGCGGCAACGAGCGCGCCAGCGAGAGGCGCAGCCAAAAGATCGCGGCGCCGCACCAGGAGAAACGCGGCCCACGCGCCAAGTCCACAGAGGGCCACAAACGGTAACAATCCGATGACACCACGGCTGGTCAAAGGGTCGAGAAAAATGTTGTGCGGCGACTCGTGATAGAAATCCGGATAGGCGCGCGCCAGTTCGACGGATTCAAAGCGCGGAAATTCAGTGACAAAGGTCTCCGGACCGAAACCCTGGATGGGGCGATGCGCGGCCATTCGCAGCGAATCCCGCCACAACAGTAGGCGCGCGCCGCCACGGACATCATCCAGCGACCAATGCAGGCGGGCTCGCAACTTGGCTCCGGGCGGCGAGAAAAAGAACATTGCGAGGGCAGCTAACGAAGCCAACGAGAGGCCAACGGCGCGAGCTCGAATGCGTGGACGTCCGGCGATGAGGAAGACCATTGCGCCGAGTAGCAGGCCGAGTATGGCCGAGCGCGTACCGCTCAGGATGATGGCGAAAACCACCAGAGCGCTTGTGGACAAGGCTACAAATCTCATCCATTGGTTATGTTCCAGGCGTTCCAGAGCGAGGCTCATGAAGGCGATTATCACCAACCAGGCTCCGAAATAATCGGCGTGGCCGAGGGTCCCGGGTGGTCGAACGATGGTGAAGGGCCCCTCACCCGCCTGGTAGGCTTTGACCGGGAGCAGCGGGTCGAAGCCGAAGTACTGCGCAATTCCGTAGAGGGCTGCCACGACACCGGCAGCAGTACACGCCCGGAGTAGCGTTCGGAGGTTGTTTCGATCCGCGGCCAGCCATGCGGCGGCGAACAGCACGAACAGCAGCACTCCGGTTTCAGAGAGCAATCCGAGACGCCGCCAATTTCCGCCGTTGAGCGAGAGCTCGGGATGCGTGGAAAGCGCGGTCGCCAGGGCGCTCGAAAGCCATTGAGCGGCCAGTACTGCAATCCACCAGCGGCCTGGCTTGGAGCTCAGAATGGCAGTAATATTGCGTGTGTTTTCGGCCCGATATAACAGAATTAGCGCCGTCCCGATTAGAAGAAACGCAATTTTCGGCGTAACATCGAAGTAAGCGAGCGTGCCCGGTGTGATGAGGAGCGGGACCAGTGCCGCGATCGACGGCACAAGCAGGCGCATATGAATCAGGCTAGCAGGAAGTGCCAAGAGGTTCGCAGGCGAAAACGACTGCGCGACGGGGAAGAACATGTACCAGTCATTTGACGCGTTCGAGTATGTGGATTATCTGCGGCGGCGCTGGCGCGTGGCAGCGGCGGCTTGCGGAGTGGCGCTGATATTGTCTCTCCCGCTCAGTCTGCTGCTGCCGAAACGCTACACGGCCACGGCCAGCATCATCATTGAACCTCCCGGAAATGCGGATGGCAGAAGCGCGATTGTCATCAGCCCGATGTATTTGGAATCCTTGAAGACCTACGAAAGATTTGCCGATAGCGACAGCCTGTTTGCGCGCGCGGCGGAGAAGTTCCATCTTCAAGAAGGCGTCAACCCGCGGCCCATTGAATCGCTAAAACGGGGAGTGCTGAAGGTTTCAAAACTACGCGACACGAAGATCATGGAGATCAGCGTAACGCTGAGCGATCCGAGGTTGGCCCAAAGCATGGCTCAGTATCTGGCGGAGCAGACGGTGGCGCTAAGCCACGGCGAGAGCCTGGATGCGGATCGCGAATCCATCGATGAAGCTGAGAAGCAGGCGGCGGTATCCGCGCGCCGACTAAAGGATGCGCAGCAGGCCTGGGCTGTTTTGTCGGTCCGCGAGCCAGTGGAATCTCTGCAGGGTGAGCTGGACGCAAGCGTAGAGCAGCAGGGAAAACTGCGCCAGCAACTGGTGGATACACAAGCAGACATCGCCGAATATCAGGAGGGCGAGACGGATTCGCAGTTCGCGCGAGAGCAGTTGCAAGCCTCGCGGGCGCGGGCGGCGGTCCTCGAAAAACAGTTGCAGGAGCTGCGGCGGTCCATTCAGGAATTAGGCGCTACCATGGCGAGCCGAGGCGCGCAAAGGGAAGCCTTGCAGAGCGAAATGAAATCGGCGGAGACCGCGTCGGAAGCCGCGGCTATGCGTCTTCGAGAGCTGCGCGCGGCAGCGGGGAGCCGGGGAGAGCGGCTGCGTGTGATGGATCCGGGAATTGTGCCGCAGCGGCCGAGCTCGCCGAATGTTCCACTCAACGTAGCAGCGGCTCTGCTCTTAGCCCTGATGGCATCTGTCATTTACCTGAGCTTCGCGTTTGTGATGCGCGGCCGGGCGGTTGGTTTCGAATCGACAGTGACGCGCGGGATGCGTGGATGATTCCAGCGGCGCGATCCGCGGGCTATCGTCAGGTGCTGGTGGGCGCTGCGCTAGGGCTGTATGCGGGGGCGGCCGCACTGGCGCCTGGATTAGCCACCAAAGCGCTGCTCTGCGCGCCGCTCATTGCGGTTCCAATCGCCTGGTTGATTCTGCGAACGCCCAACGGATGGCTGGCTCTGTTTTTTTTCTGCGCGCTGCTGGCGCCGCCTTTACCCATCGCACTCGGGGATTCCGGACCGCATGTAGCCGTGTTGTTTGCCGCTGCCGGACTCGCGATTGGACTGCTGCGCATTCACGAATGGCGGTTTCGCGCAGATTTGCCGGCGATTTCGCTGGTGACGCTATTGGGGATTTTGGCCGCCAGCGTAAGCATGGCGGGGATTTATTCGGGTCCGATTGTGGCCGCGGCCAGCTTAGCAAGAGTGGTGTTGTTCGGCATCTCGGTTTATACGTTTCTGTATGTACGCGACGGGCCGGGCGCGTTGAACCAGCGGCAATCGTTGCGGGCCATCCGTTGGTTGTTCTGGGCGGCCAGCCTCTCGGCCTTGTTCGCCTGCGTGGATTTCTACTATCAGTTTCCAGCTCCCGCAGGCTACGCGGAACAGTTTATATGGCTGGATAGCGGCGTCTTTCGCAGGGCACAAGGAGTGTTTTACGAGGCCAGTACGCTGGGCAACCTATGCGCGTTTTTTCTGGAGATGATCGCGGTCGCGCTTTTCCGCCCACGCGAGGCGCAGCCGATTTCGCGTCCGGCGATGTTTGCCGGCGGAGTGGCGCTGGCGGCGGCGCTGGTGCTCTCATACTCGCGCGCGTCATTGTTGAATCTGGCGGTGGCTTTGATGGTTTTGGTTTGGCTGCATCGCGATCGAATTCGCTGGCGGCGTTTGATGGCGGGCGCAGCCATCTTCGGTGCCGGCGCCACTGCCCTGCTCTCCTTCGCGTTCCCGATCTTCGCAGGAGCTTACTGGCAGCGCGTGTCTGTGGCGCTTCAATATTTCTGGGAAGCTCCTAATCAGGTATTATCGGGCCGGGTGGAGAGTTGGCGGATGCTAGGGGATTTCATCGCTTCTGAACCATGGCACATGTTGCTCGGAATCGGATACAAGACGCTTCCCTATTCGAGCTTTATCGGCAGCACGGCAATTGGCGACAACACCTACATCAGTTTATTGGTGGAGACCGGGATCGCCGGGTTGGCGGCGGTGATAGCACTGAATATCGCCATTCTGGTGACGGCCCGGCGCGCGTCGCGCTCCGCTGATCCCGTGCGCTCATTTCTTGGGACGTGGATGTTCTGTTTTTGGGCCGGCCAGGTGGTGCAGATGTTCTCAGCCGATTTGCTGACCTATTGGCGGGTGTTGCCGGTGTATCTGTTCGTACTGGCGCTGGCTGGGGAGTCGGGGCTGGGGGCTGGGGGCTCAAGGCGTGGACGTTCTATTTCTGGATCAGTTTAGCGAGCTTGGGGGGGCGCAGAAGTGTTTGCTGGATCTGTTGCCGGCCATTGAGGAGCGGGGATGGCGCGCGTCCGCTGCCCTGCCCGGTGATGGACCGCTGGTGAAGCTACTGCTCGCGCGCAACGTTGAAGTTCTTCCGATTCCTTGCGGGCCATATCGATCCGGCAGCAAAAGTGTTGGAGACATGCTGCGGTTCAGACGCGATGTGTTGCAGCAAGTGAGCGTGCTGCGGGAGTTGAAGTTCGATCTGCTTTACGTCAACGGGCCGCGATTACTGGCTGGGGCCGCGCTGGCTTTCGGCAGTCAGAGGCCGGTGTTGTTTCACGCGCACAGCCGTGTTCCAGCGGGACCGGAGAGTTGGCTTGCGGGATGGAGCATCGGAAAACTGAACGCCACGGTGGTGGCTTGCGCCCGCGCTGTCGCTCCCAATGTGCGGGACGATCAGTTGCGCGTGATTGCAAACGGCACACTCGACATGGGTGGTTCGGGCGAGCATCACTTGACGGGATGGCGGATTGGGATGATTGGCTCCATCAGTCCAGACAAGGGGCAGGTCGAGTTTCTCCGCGCTGCGGACCTGCTTGTGCCGGAGTTCAAAGACGTACGATTCGTTCTGTGCGGCGCGCCGGCTCTTGGGCAAGGCAACTATTTCCGGACGGTCGAGAAGTACGCCGGCGTTTTACCGGTGGATTTACTGGGATGGCGCGACGATGTCGGAACGGTTCTGGCTGAATTGGATCTGCTGGTGATTGCGTCCAGGGCGGAAGGTATGCCGCGCGTAATGTTGGAAGCTTTTTCGGCCGGAGTTCCGGTGGTTGCTTTTCCAGTAGGCGGGATTCCGGAGGTTATCGTCGACGACGAAACCGGGTTCCTGGTGCCGGAGAATACGGCTGAGGCGTTGGCGGCGCGCCTGCGGGGAATCATTTGCGGCGGCCGTGAGCCCTTGCGGAAGATTGCGGTGAATGCGCGGGGGGAGTGGGAGCGCAGGTACACAGTGGAGGCTTACCGGAATAACGTCACGGCGGTGATGGAGTCTCTGGTTTCGGGTCGGCCAGCAGCACGCGAAACAGAATTGCTGCGATTACGCAGATGACGCCCGCTAGCACCATCACGGGCGGATAGCCGAAGTGCGCCAGCAACCAACCAGCTGCCGCGGCAGCGATGGCTTGCCCAGCGAACTGGACTAGAAAGTTAAGAGCGGAAGCGCTGTTGCGCTCCGGCGCGGGTACGGATTCCATCAGTAGCGTGAACTGGCCCGGTTCGCTCATGTATTGAGACATCATGTATGCGCAGTATCCGGCCGCACCCCAGATTGGCCCAGCCGTTGCAGCCAAGCCCAGCAGCGTGAAAGCCGTGGCCAACTGCATTCCTGAGATGCCACGGGTGAGGCCGAACTTGCGGAACACCAACGGCGAGAGCAGAATCGCGCCAACCTGCGCCACTTGCGAGGCGGCATAAACGTAGCCGATTTGTTGGACCGGCATGTGAATGCGCTGCGCGAAGAACACGTTGAAAAAAGGATTGAGCGCTCCGGTGCCCAGGTTCCAAGCCGCCATGGCGATCAAAAAACGCAGCAGCAACGGGCTGGGGCGGTGCAGCTTTCTTTCACTCGGCAGCGCATCGCCGAATTTCACGCCGGAGAGCGGAATGAGTGCCAGTAAGATGAATGCGCAACTTGCGAAAAGAGACAAGCGGTAGGATTCGAGACCCGCTGCAGCCAGGTGCGCGTGCGCGATCCAGCCGGGGAGGCGTCCCGCGGCAAGCCCTCCGAGGATTCCGATAGATATTCCAGCGGAACATATCAGGCTGAACCCAAATGGGCGGCTCTTTTCGGTAGTCAATTGCGTAATGGCCGGCGAATAGGCTACAGCCCAAGCCGAGGAGGCTACGCCCGCGATCGCGGCCAATCCGATGAGAGCGGGTGGATATATTACGTAGGCGCGCAAAGCCGCGAGCGCGGCTGTGACGGTGAAGGATACCAGCAGCGTACGGCGTATTCCGAACCGCTGCATGGCGACAACGGTGACGAGCGATCCGACGATATTTCCTGTTGTCATCACGCCCGCAACCACGCCCAGAAAATCCTCACGAAATCCCAATTGCAGCAGGTAGAGGTTGTAGAGGAAGACGAAAATAAACATGCCGAAGTCGAAGAAGGCTTCGGCAAAGAAGAAGCGCCAGAATTGGCGGCCTAGTCCGGTACCGTAGCCGAACCAGCGCATAGCGCTGAAAGCTACGGCAGGCAAAGCGCGAAGATGATACGATGCTCGCGACGCAAAGTAGGCAGCGATCCGAAAATAGCTCGCGAGTTGATGGGGCCAGGTGAGCTGCTGCACGGGTGTATGGACGGCATCCAGCGCATTGGGCAATTGCTCAGGCAGCAGTCTCCGGCGCAGAACGGTCCAGCGCGCGGCGCGTGAATCCAGCAGCGCCCAATGCAGCCACAGCTCGTCTTTATTTGGACGAAACCGCGTGGTAAGCGGCGAAGCGGAGTACATAGCCAGCCAGCGTGCGAGATCGGGCGGCAGTTGCTGGATCTCTTCTTGAACCACAGGGGACATGCGGCAATCGAACCAATTCTGCGCGAGCGAGAAACAGACGGCCTCCAGCCGCCGCAGTGAGGGATGCTGCAATTCAGACCATTCGCACCAGAACGAAACATCTTCGGCTGAGTGATGGAGATGCCAAGCCAGTTCGTATACATGGAAAGGACGCACGCCGTCGCGCAGCAGATGCCGGAGTAAATGCAGTGCCGCGTACGCGAGCTCATCGGCGGGATGGAACGCAGTAAAACTGATATCGTCGACCTCTCGCCTCCGGCGGCGCTGCCAGAATTCGTCCAGACCCTCGGGCTGGAATCGTTCAGTGGATTCATCCCACAGCCGGAAATGGAGCTCCAGCGACACGGGGCTTTCCGGGTCGAAGAAATCACCGCGCCATTGCCAGCCGGTTCTGCGGACCATCATCGGCAGGTGATCGATGGGATTGGAGCGTTCGGCAATGGGCTGATATCCCAGTCCGACGGCGAAATCGAACGCCCGCGTGACTTCTTCCGGTGCCAGCAGCACATCTAGGTCGCCTTGGGGACGAAATCGGGGATCGCTCACGAAGCGCGGGAAGTGAGTGAATCCCTTCAGTACGAGAAACTCGAGCCCGGCAGGGAGAAAAGCGGAAGCAACTTCCCGGTAGGCTGATTTGGTAAGTTCCCAGCGGGCCGCGTTGCTGGCTAGATTGCCGTCGATGCGGGAGCGAACCCATTCGGGCAAATGCTCGCGGCAGGTCAAGCCGAGGGAAAGAGTCAACTGCGTCCGATCACAGAAGTGGAGAGCCTTCTTCCAATCCTTGTCGCTGAGCTCGCGAAGTGGCCCGTAGTCCGGCGATGAAAAACGTAGCGCAGCGAGAACCGCGCTGACGTGCTGAGGAACAAGTGAGTTGAAAAGAGTCAGAAATCGAATCTTAGAGCAAATTGCATGCGGCGTGGGTCGCCGGCGGATACAGCCCGGCCGAAAAACGGACCGGAATCCGGATAGGGAATGGGAATTCCGATGTTGGGATGATTCATGACGTTGAACGTTTCCGCCCGAAACTCGATAGTCTTGCCCTCCCTGATTACGAATTTCCGGTGCAACGCGCCATCCACGACAGCGTTGCCGGGGCCTGGCAGGATGTCGCGGCCTGCATCGCCGAAAGTGTAGGGCGCGGGAGGCGAGAAAGCATTGACGTTGAAGAACTCATTGACGCTGCGCTGGCCGGAAGGAAGGTTCAGGCTCACGCCGGGAACCACGTTCGGGCGGTTGGGTGTCCCGGAGTTAGCGTAATCTGTCGAGTAGTAAACCGGGTTGAGCGGCGTTCCGTCCTGGAAGGTGAGATTGCCGCTGAGTTGCCAGTTCCCAAATACAGGCCGCCAAAACGGTGCGGTTGGAATGGAATAAACGTAACCACCGGCCAATCTGCGACGCACATCGAAAAATGAGAGGCCGCGCTCCAGCCGCAAGTTACGCTCATCCTGCGCGCCAAAACTTTCGTAGGAGCCGGGAACAATGCCGTCGGCATCATCAATGGATTTGGCCCAGACAAAACTGGCGATGAAGGAGAGGCGACGTGTGAAGCGCTTCTCCGCCTTGATCTGCAATGAATGATAAATGGAGTTGGCAATGTGCTGATCCTGGAACAGAGTGCCTAGGTCCGGAAACGTTCGCAGTGATTGAAGATCGCCCGGGCGCGGCGGCAGGTCCTGGCCAATTTCCACGTGCGCGGGCGTGTTAAAGCGGCGGAAGAGCCCGAGGTCCGTTCCTTTGGTTCCCACGTAGCCGACTTCGAACAGGGTGGCGCCGGGAAGTTCATGTTGGATGCTGGCAGCCCACTGCTGCACGTAAGGCATGGGAGCGTGTTGATCCACGCCGTAATAACTGGGAAAGCCGGTGGAGCTGGTTTGCGGAAAACCGTTCTGGAAGGTCAACACGGGCATAAGCCCGCCTGGCTCATTGAGCTCATTGCCCACGCCATTGCGCAGCAGATTGTAGGTTTCGATGGCTTGCTCGGGACTATAGTAGATGCCGTAGCCGGCGCGGAACACGGTGTCCTTCGACGATCCGAATAAATGGGGAAGCTGCGCGGCCAATCCAAGACGCGGAGCGAAATTCTTGCGCTGGGGATCGACGCCGCTGTTAACAGGTTTGAGAATGGGCGCCGAGGGCAGCGTGGAGTAATCCAGGTTCAACAGATTGCCGCGGTCTTCGGTAAACGGCGTGAAGTATTCGTAGCGAAGACCGGCAGAAATGGTGATGCGGGGTGTGAGGCGCCAGTCGTCCTGAATATAGCCGGCGTAGTTATCATGGCGGAGATAGGCCTGCGCATTGCCGACGGCGCGCTGGGTTTGGGCCGGGTAGCCCAGTAGAAAATCGGCCATTGCATCGCCGGTAGTGTTGGGATTATTCGGGTCGTTGGTATAAGTGCCGTTAAATATGAAATTTCCGCGCACGAATAGGCTTTGCAGATACGCCATGGTGAAGTGCGTGAACTGAAATCCGGCTTTCCAGGTATGGCGCCCGGTGGTTCGCGAAATGCCGTTCGAGAAATACCAGGTGTTGTCGCGCTGGGTTTGCGGCAGATTGTCGGAATCCTGGACGGTCTCATAATCGGAAACGGTCAGGGCGGGCAGGCCGTAGCTGAACGGATTCGTGGACAGACCAGTGATTCCCAGGTTAGAGAGTACGTTGGCGCCGAAGGCGCTCTCCGGCAAATCGAAAACTCGCAGCCGCATGAATGAGAAGTGAGTTTCGCTCACCCAGGAAGTACCAGCGTAAGTGTGTCCGATGACGGCCTGCTGCGCGCGGGTCTGCTCCACGGTGGGCAGCGCAGGAAACGATCCCGCCAGGTCGGCGCGCTCATCGTTGATGGTGTAGCGGACGAAGAAGCGGTTGCGCGATCCCCAGGCCCGGTCCAGCCGCAGGGAGCCATTGTCGGAATGGTCGCGATTGGGTGTGGCATCCACGTAGTCAAAACCATTAGCCAGGGGGTAGTTCGGGAGCGGCTCGTAAAGGGCAAGGTATTTCGCGGTGGCCGAATCGATGCGGCTGGCTGGAATCACGTTATTTGCAAACGGCGCCCGGGTGCCGGCTGAAGTGAGCGTCAATGGGTCGAAAATTTGCGTACCGCCGGAGAAATCGCCGCCGCGCACAGCCACGTCCGGTACCAGATGTTGCGTGGCCTCCGCGGATCGGTTTCGCAGCCCTTCAAATGAAGCGAAGAAAAATGTGGAAGCAGTTACGGGACCGCCCACGGTTGCTCCATATTGATTCTGACGGAAGACACCGCGCTGCAATCCCGGAACTTCGAAGAAGCCACGCGCGTCGGTGGCCTCATTGCGCAGAAACTCGAAGGCATTGCCATGAAACTTCGAGCTTCCCGGCTTGGTTGCGATATCTATGACGGCGCCGCCCGATTGCGCGAACTCGGCACCGGCCAGCGAGCTCTGGATTCGAAACTCCGCAACCGTTTCCATTAACGGGATGACGGAAATGGCGCGGACGTTCTGGTCGGTATCGTACCCGCCGTCGACCACATAGCTGTTTTCGTCGGATCGCGAGCCGTTGACGGGCGCATTGAACGCGACGGCTCCGCGGTTGCCTTGCTGATCGTTATTGATATCGTGCGTGAATCCGCCGAGCTGGCGAGGAATAGCCCCCGGTCCGATGGTGACCAGCGTGATGATGTTGCGGCCCAGCAGCGGCAGCGCTTCAAAAAACTCAGAGCCGAGTAAATAGCCTTCTGACGCATCGTCGGTTTGGAGCGCAGAAACGTGCGCGGTCACAGTGACGGATTCGTGGCTGGATCCGAGATGTAGGTCGAAATCGAGATGCGATTTCTTGTTCAATTCGACAAAAAGAGGCGACACGGTCACGCTCTGAAACCCATCATGCTGCGCGGTGACCGTGTACGCCCCGGGAAGAAGATCGTCGATTCTGTAACTGCCGTATTCGTTGGATGCCGCGGTCCTGGAGAAACCGGTGGCGTTGTTGGTGGCCTGGATAACAACGCCTTCGACGCTGGCGCCTTTTTCGTCGCGCACATCGCCCAAAACGCTGCCGGACGAAACTTGCGCTTCCATGGGAAGCGCCAGCACCAGAAGCAGAGCCAGGAATACGAGCGCGGCCAGCAGCAAGATAAAGCGGCAAGACCGGTCCGGTGTTTTTAGGGCAGATGTTGTCATGAATATCTAGCCTCCAGAATCCACCAGCCGCTCTAGACAGCCGACAGCGTCGTCGAGATCCCTGTAACGCATCTCCCAGATTCCAGCGCCCAGCAAACGCTCATAACATTGGAATTGCGCCTCACGCACTTCGCGCGTACCGAATGTCACGTAGCGCCGGCACCAATCCAGCGCTTCATCCTTGGGGTAACGGCGGATGCGGGCGGGGCCGGGTTCATTCCGGTTGAGGAAAACCAGGTGATCGATGGAGCAGCCCGGCGTACTGCGGATGGGGAGTTCACTAGTGAATATTTCGAGGCCGATTTTGCCGTTGGGACGCTTGAACGGCAAGCGGTCCTGCAGTTCCGGAAAAAGGCGGCCGGCATCGTCGCGTAGACGGATGGCATACGGATCGCCCATCGCGTAGCGGTCCGTGTGGTTCCGCACCAGCATAACTCCGTCGTCCGAAACGAATGTCCAACCGGCGCGGGCGCAAGCGTAAGACAACGTGCTCTTCCCGGCGAACGAATCGCCCATCAGGGCCACACCGTGGCCATTGCGGACTACCAGACCACAATGCAGCGACGCACCGTACTGTTGCTCGATTAACGTCAGCCCAGCCGCGGTAAGGAAACGGTAACGGATCTGGCCATGATCGGCCGCCACCAGCTCGGTGGTCCAGCCAAATCCAAAGTTCTGTCTGAAATCGCAGACCATGAAGTTCTCGGCGTCGGCGACGAAAAAAAACAAGTGCTCGCGCGACCGGAAGATCGATTGTGGGGGCAGCCGGGTATTGCTACTCGGGGCTACGCCCAAATCGATCCGCGCGGGCGTTTCGTCGAATTGCTGAACGAACTTCCCCCATCCTTCCTCGGCGGCCTGGATGACGTGAACAGAATTAGTAGACAGGTCGAGGGGGAATCCGAAAGGGTAAAACCTGGCGCGCAACGGCAGCTCGAGCGCCGAAAGCACGGGATCGGGAAGCACCATTTCCAGAATACTTTTCTCGCTCATTCGTTGTCAGATTACGTCATCGGACGGCTGAAAGCTAGGGCTTTAGGGACGCGCCAGGGAGATTTTACAAGAAAGGTACAAACTGGAAACAAGCCGGATCGCGAATCCAGCCAGAGCGATGCCCACTACGCCCCACCAACGCATAAATGTGTAGTCCAGAATTAGCGTCAGAGCCAAACTCAAGGCTGCCACGCGATACAACAAGTGATTCGCTTTGAGCGCGGATGTCAATCGGATTTCAAGCGCCAGCAAAACGGCGATCGGGAGTTGCAACAACGAGGCTCGCTGTACCATCGACACCAGATGCGCGGCGGTTTCCGTGAATGCGCCTTGTTGAAACAGAACTCGAATGATGGGCTCGGAGAAATACATCAATCCCGCAGTGGCCGGCAGAATAACCGCTAGAATGGCCAGTCCATAGGTTCGCAGAGTACGGCGAAGTACGCGAGGATCGCTGAGCATGGCGCCCACCGAGATGTGCGGCAAAACGGCTGTGCCGACCGCAGTGGGGCCGATTACGATCAGCACGCCCAGTAAGCGCGTGCCGTAATTTAAAGCGGACACGCTGCCGGAACCCAAGCGAGCGGCCATGCCTTGATCCACCAGCGATGTTCCGGTCATGACGAGGGTGACCGCCACCAGCGGCACGTATTGATCCGCCACTTGGCGCAATGATGCGGTTACGCCCGCCCAATGCGGGATCATTGGGTATCCGGCGCGTTTCACGCCAATACCTGCGGCAATCGCCTCCAGCGTTCCACCCACCAGAGTGGCGACGGCTAGCGCCATCACGCCATATTGCTTTCCGCCGGCCAGGATCGCCACGATGGATGCGATGGGCGTGATGAGAGGCACGGCGGCTGAATACGCGAATTGATGTTCGGAGTTAAGCACTGCGCGCCACGTGGACGCCAGGCTACCGCAAGGCACCACCGCGATCATTACCAGCAATAGGCTCTCGGTGAGAGCTAACTTATCGGGCGCAAAGCTGGGGGCGAGCAACGGAAGGACAAAGCCGGAAATCGCAGCGGCCAGCAGGGCCGCGATAACGAAGGCTGCGCCCGCGGCCGCCAGCACGTTGGAGTAAAGCACTTCCGCGGCGGCTCTTCCTTGCTTCTGGCGCAACTCGATCAGGGCCGGAATCAGGGCCGAATCCAGAGGGCCCGCCAGCAGGTCCATGAAAAAAGAGGGCAGCAGAAAGGCGATGAGAAACGCGTCCATGGCGTCACCGGCGCCGAACAGCCGTGCGGCCAGGATCACCTTTACAGCGCCGGCCACTTTCACCGCGGCGGTCCAGCTGCCGACGGTAGCGGTGTCGGCCAGCATGCGCCAACTGGTGGAGCGCGGCTGGCGAGTTTCGGGGCTGTACTCGGTCGGCCGCTTCATGCGTCTGCCAAGCATGGCATACTTCCTACGATAGTCAATGAGAGCAAACTTTCCATGCGCGCGGCCATCGTCCATTATTGGCTGGTGAACCAGCGCGGCGGCGAGAAAGTGGTGGAGGCGCTGTGCCGCCTGCTGCCGGACGCGGATATTTTCACGCTGTTTTACGATCCCGATGCCGCGTCACCGGTTATTCGCGGGCATCGCGTGCAGGCTTCCTTTCTGCAGCCGCTTCGGAAACACTATCGGTCGCTTCTTCCATTGATGCCGATGGCGCTGGAGAATTTCGATCTTCGCGGGTACGATCTGGTGGTCTCGAGCGAATCCGGACCGGCCAAGGGCGTGATACTTCCTTCCACGACGCGGCACGTCTGTTACTGCCACACGCCTATGCGCTATCTGTGGGACCTGTATCCCGCGTACCGGAACGATTGGACACACTCGCGTCTGAAGCGTGCGCTGATGGCGCCCTTCGCGAACTACCTGCGGCTGTGGGATTACGCGTCGGCGGCGCGAGTGGATGATTTTGTGGCGAATAGTGAAAATGTGAAGCGGAGAATCTGGAAGACGTATCGCCGGGAATCGGTGGTGATTTCGCCGCCCGTAGCGGTAGAAACGTTCTACTCAAAGCCGCCCCAGGATTACTACCTGATAGTTTCGGAGCTGGTGGCCTACAAGCGCCTGGATTCGGCAGTTCGCGTATGCGCTGCTACAGGCCGCAAACTCCGTGTGGTGGGCGACGGCCCCGAATACAAAGCGCTGCGGCGGCTCGCCAACGGGAATATCGAATTTTGTGGGAAGGCCAGCGACGCCCAACTGCGCGACTTATATTCACGCTGCCGGGCCTTCCTGCTGCCGGGCGAGGAGGATTTCGGGATCACGGCGGTGGAAGCGCTGGCGAGCGGAAAGCCCGTGATCGCATTGGGGCGAGGAGGCGCGCTCGAAACGGTGCCGGTAGATGATCCGCTGGGCGGAATCTTTTTCAGTGAGCCCACCGACGCGTCGCTGCAGGAAGCCTTGGAGCGGTGGGATAAGCAAGAGAATCTGGTTCAACCGGTGTTGCTCAAAGCTTGGGCGGCGCAGTTTTCGGAAGTGGAGTTCGCTCGAAAGATGCGGGCGGTGTTGGCTCAGCGCTAAAGGCACCGGCTCCCTTACGGTCGCGGTTCGGCTCATGGCGCTTGGGCTACAATTCGGGCAAACAGCGCACAACCCAACGTAGCCCGCGCGTAAGCAAGGGGACAAGCTCCGGGAGCTTAACCACGACCGCGAAGGAGCTGGTGCCGTCGCCGATTCAGCAAACCGACATTGCCAACTTGTAAAAGTGTTGTAAAAACCGGCATCTGCATGTCAAAGTGCCGAGCTGTGGGGTTACAATTTCGGTGGGCATGCAGACTGTTCTCGTGATCGACGACGACCGTAGCGTGCGCGACACCATCGCCGTAATGCTCGAGCAAGAAGGATTTCACGCGGTGCTGGCGGGCGATGGCACCAGCGGGCTCAGTCAAGCCGTGGAATTGAAGCCCGGGCTTATTCTGGTGGACCTGCGAATGCCGGGGCTCAGCGGCGAGGAGGTGTGCCGGCAACTTCGAGCGACTGGAATGACCACGCCGCTCATCGTGTTGAGCGCTATCTGCGGCGAGATGGACAAGGTACAGTTGCTCGAAATCGGAGCGGACGACTATGTGGTGAAGCCATTCGGAGCGCGCGAATTGCTGGCGCGAATCCGAGCGGTATTGCGGCGCGCAACACCGGAAGACAGCAAGGTGATGGGGTTCGCGGATGTAGTGGTGGATCTGACGCGGCGCGTGGTGTCACGGCGCGGCGAAGAGTTGAAGATGACGCGAGCGGAGTACAATCTGCTCACATTCTTCCTGCAAAATCCCGACCGGGCACTGACGCGCGAAATTATTCTCAATTCGGTGTGGGGTTATGATTCGTTTCCCAACACGCGAACCGTGGATGCCCACGTAGTACGGCTGCGGCAGAAGTTGGAGCCGGATTCCGGCAATCCTCGCCACTTTCTCACTGTCCATGGAGTGGGCTACCGCTTTCTTCCCTAGGCTTTCATGACTCGCAACGTGCTGATCGTCGAAGATACCGAACTTTGCCGGGACACTCTAGAAGTGGCGCTCATGAAGCTTCCCAATCTGGCCGTGCAATCGGTAACCAGCGCCGAAGAAGCGCTGGAATGGCTGGACGCAAACGAAGCGTGCGCGCTGGTGACCGATCTGCACTTGCCGCTAATGAACGGTTTCGAGCTGATTGAAGCAGTGCGCGGGCGCCCCTGGCGAGCATCGCTCCCGATTCTGGTGATCAGTGGGGATAGCGATCCGCGGATCCCGACTCGGGTAGCCAAGTTAGGAGCGAATGCTTTTTTTTCGAAGCCGTATTCGCCGGCCGAGGTTCGACACAAGCTGGAGCAGTTGATAGATGCAGCGGGTTAGCAGGCTCTCCGCGGCAACGGCACCGACTCCCTCACGGTCGCGGTTCGGTACTGAACTGAACCGCGAGCGTAAGCGACCGGTGGTTGCTATTTTAGGACAGTGTACGCCAATCGGCTTTTCTTCCTGTATGTCCTCTTGAGCTTGCTTTGCCTGGCGCAGGATCCGGAACAATTGCTGCGCGACCCCGCGGTGAAGGCCGCGCTCGACGCCGCGAAAATCAATGAGCCGCAGGCCATTGAACGCCAGATTCACGTGTGCGAGATTCCAGCGCCACCCTTCCACGAAACGGAACGGGGGCTCGAGCTGAAGCGGCTATTCGTCGATCTTGGCTTAAAGAATGTCCGCATCGACAAAGCCGGCAACGTGATCGGTACGCGGCCTGGATTGTCGCCGCGTCCCAACCTGGTTTTCAGCGCGCACCTGGATACCGTTTTTCCGGAAGGAACTGTGGTGAAGGTCTCGCGGGAGGGCCATGTCCTCAAAGGGCCCGGCATCGGGGATGATTGCCGTGGATTGGCTGTGATGCTGGCTACCATAGAGGCACTGGATCAGGCCAAGGTGCAAACGCCCGGGACCATCACGTTCGTTGCGGATGTCGGCGAGGAAGGTTTGGGAGATCTGCGCGGCGTTAAGAATCTTTTCGGCGAAAGCATGCCGGGCCAGATCGACAAGTTCATCTCCGTGGATGGCAACGGCCTGGACATCGTGAATATCGGCGTGGGCAGCATGCGCTATCGAGTGACTTTCAAAGGGCCGGGCGGACACAGTTACGGCGCGTTCGGAATGGCCAACTCGATTCAAGCCATGGGCCGAGCCATCGCAAAGATCTCCGATTTCAAAGTGCCCGATCACCCGAAAACAACCTTCAATGTCGGACGCGTGGGAGGCGGCACCTCCGTCAACGCGATTCCCTCCGAGGCCTGGATGGAGGTAGATATGCGCTCGGCCGATGTTTCATCCTTGAAGGCGCTGGATGCTGAATTCCTAGCCGCCGTCGAGTCCGCCGTGGAGGAGGAAAATCGGCGCTGGAACAATCGGGGCAAGGTGAGCGCGTCGCCCGAACTGGTGGGGATTCGTCCGGCTGGACAGACTTCGGAGGGGGCGCAGATAGTCCAGACGGCGCTGGCTGTGTCGCGTGCGCTGGGGATTGTCGAAAACCTGCGCGAAGGCTCTACCGATGCCAACGTGCCAATGAATATGAATATCCCGGCGATTACGATCGGCGGCGGTGGTTCCGGATCGGGCGTTCACACGCTGAATGAAGCGTTTGATACCACGGATTCCTGGCGGGGTACGCAACGCGCCGTGCTGTTGGCGATCGCGCTGGCACGGTAGCTAGTTGTGGACTCAACTACTATAATCAAAGGAATGTCTGAGGTTCGCCGATCAGTCTGTGCACTGGATTGTCCGGACTGCTGTTCGCTGCTCATCAATGTGGAGGGCGAAAAGGGAAGCCACTTGCGCGGTGATCCAGCTCATCCGATCACGCGCGGATTCCTCTGCGGAAAAGTGGCGCGGTATCTGGAGCGCGAATACTCGACTGAGCGACTGCTCTATCCTCAGAAACGCACCGGGCCCAAAGGTGCGGGTCAATTTGAACGAATCTCGTGGAATGAGGCGCTGGACACCATCGCGGGACGCTTGAAATCGATCTCCGCCGAATACGGTTCGGAGACCATTTTGCCTTACAGCTACGCGGGCACCATGGGCCTGCTGAATGGCGGCGGCATGGACCGGCGTTTCTTTCACCGGTTGGGCGCGTCGCGTCTGGATCGGACCATCTGCTCCGCGGCGGGTGGAGCGGGATTGGTGGCAACGCTCGGCTTCAAATACGGGACCGAGCCTGAGCAGTTTTCTAACTCCAAGCTGATCATTGCCTGGGGCGCGAATATTCTTGGAACCAACGTCCATCTGTGGCCCTTCATTGTGGAGGCGCGGCGCAAGGGCGCACGATTCTACACCATCGATCCGGTTCGAAACCGCACCGGACGGTTATCTGACAAGCACTTCAGTATTTTCCCGGGAAGCGACCTGGCGCTGGCTCTGGGCATGATGCACGTCATCATCGGGGAGAATCTACACGACGCGGATTATGTCGCGAGGTACACCGAGGGGTTCGACGAGCTGAAGGAACTAGCCGCGAAATATTCGCCGGAGCGGGTGGAAGCGCTGACGGGTATCGATCGATCTGACGTAATTTTACTCTCAAGAGAATATGCTACTACCCGACCGGCAGTCATCCGCTTGAACTACGGGACCCAACGGAGCGAACGTGGAGGCACTGCCGTTCGGGCAATTGCCGCACTCCCTGCCTTGACCGGATCGTGGCGCGAGGTCGGCGGTGGTTTGCAGCTCTCTACCAGCCAGGCGTTTCGCCTGAACAAACAGGCTCTTGAGATGCCCGAACTGCAATGGCGTTCTCCGCTGGGGCGCGAAGCACGCGTGGTCAACATGTCTGAGCTCGGAAAAGCGCTCACCAGCTTAGACGACCCGCCGGTGAAAGCGATGATCGTCTATAATTCGAATCCAGCGTCTATCGCTCCCAACCAGAACCTGGTGCTGAAGGGGATGCGGCGCGAGGATCTATTCACGGTGGTGCTGGAGCAGTTCCAGAACGACACCGCGGATCACGCCGACATTCTGCTGCCGGTGACCACTTTCCTGGAGCACACGGATCTGTATTTGGCCTACGGTCATTACTATCTGCAACTGGCGCGGCCGGCACTTCCTGCGCCCGGCGAGACCAAGTCGAACGTCGAGATTTTCCGTTTGTTGGCCGAACGGATGGGATTTGAGGACCAGTGCTTCCTTGATTCGGACGACGACATGATCCGCACGCTGCTTAACTCCGATCATGCTTTTCTAAAAGGAATCACCTTGGAGCGGCTAGACCGCGAACATTCCGTACGGCTGAATATCGCGCCGGAGGGTCAAGCGTATCTGCCTTTCGCCCAAGGAGGGTTCGGCACGCCTTCCTTTAAGTGCGAGTTTCATGCGGAGGAGTTGGATTATCAACCGCCCACGGAATCCCGCTTGGGCGCCGCGGAATTGCGCTCGAAGTTTCCGCTGGAAATGATTTCCGCCAAGAGTCACGACAGCATGAACTCCACTTTCGGCAATCAATCCTGGACGCACCGCCAGACCTCCGTGCTCTTCCTCAACCGAGCCGACGCGGAACCGCGCAGCATAGTCACGGGCGACCGCGTTAGGATCTTCAATGACCGGGGCAGTTGTACGCTAGTGGCGGAAGTGGACGGCGAGGTTCGTTCGGGCGTGGTAAGCGCGCCCTCGGTTCGCTGGAACAAGTTGTCGCCGGATGGCCGCAACGTGAACGCGCTCACCTCCGATCGGCTCACCGACATGGGCGGCGGCCCGACGTTCTATAGTTGTCTGGTGGAAGTTGAAAAGTGCGGCGACTGAGAAGGCAGGCGGCAGGCGACAGGCGGCAGGATGCAGGCCCCTTCTCCGAAGTTTTTCTCATCGCCAGTAAGGCGCGACCCAGCTTGCTGCCGCCTGCCGCCTGCATCCTGCCGCCTGCTTAAATGTCTTCCCGTTCCCGAAATATCCTCTACTACGGCGTTCCAATGCTCTTCTGCATCGCCGTGCATTGGCTCGGGCTGAAGATTTGGTTTTACGGCGATGATTTCGCCTGGCTCGGACTGCGGCAGCAACTGCAGACTCCGCGGGATCTCATTCATATATTGTTCAGCCCCCAAGCGGAAGGAACGGTGCGAACTCTCAGCGAGCGGCTATTCTTTCTGGCGTTTAGTTCGATGTTCGGATTGGAATCGCCGCCTTTTCGAATCTGGGTCTTCCTTACGCAGTTCGTCAACATCGCTTTACTAATTCAAATCGCACGCCGGCTCACCGGATCGTCCACCGCCGGGTTTCTAGCCGCGCTCCTCTGGACTGCCAATGCGGGAATCGCCATCGCCATCAGTTGGAGTTCGGCGTACAACGAGATCGCCGAGGCGTTTTTCATCCTGCTGGCGTTTCGCTTGTTCCTGGCATACATCGACACGGGCCAGCGCAAATTCTGGATTTGGCAGTGGGTGGTTTTCCTGCTCGGATTCGGCGCGCTGGAATTGAATGTGGTGTATCCGGCGATTGCGGCGGGCTACGCGCTGTGCTGCGCGCGCCAGCATTTTCGAAAGGCGCTCTATCTGTTCGTTCCATCGATCCTTTTCACGATGGTTCACCTTTTCCTGATTCCGCCATCGATGGACGAGCACTACAAGATGTATTTCGGCAGCAGTCTGTTCACCACGCTGTGGAAATATTGGGCGTTTGCGGTGGGCGCGGTGCGCGATTCTCAAGCAGACTGGCGCCCGCTGTGGCTGGGAATTGCATTCACTCTGTTTGCAACCGTGGCGCTAGGGATTTTCGTTTTTCGGAAGGTGCGCAAAGGTGAATGGACGGCTGCGTTTCTAGCGGCTTGGTTTGTCATGGTGCTGCTACCGCTGTTGCCGTTCAAGAATCACTTCACCGAATATTACGTTACCGTTCCTGCCATCGGCTTCGCGATTCTGGCAGCCTGGGCCATGGTATCCAGCAAGCCAACGCTCACACTGGGAATTGCCGCGGTGCTGGCCGCCGGTTACCTGACTCTCGCGGTCACTGATAATCGCATGGCGGAGAAGTATAACTACAACAATGCTCGCCGGCTGAAGTACCTGATGAAGGGGCTGGAGGCGCAGCAGAAAACGCATGCCCGTGACGTGGTGCTGCTGAGCGGTATCGACAGCGATCTGTTCTGGAGCGGATTCTGCGACAACCCGTTCCGGCTGCTCGGAATCTATCATGCCTACCTGGTTCCAGCTTCCGCAAAGGCTGTTCAACCGCACCCGGAGTGGGGTTGCGACACGTCTCGTTTTTCAGTCAACGTGGATGACGCCGTGCCGTTGTTGCGCAACGGTCATGCTGGTGTTTTTGAGCTGGACGGGCGACACGTACAGGATATAACTCAGCAGTACCTTAAGACCGTAGCCACGGAATATGCCGAGAGGCACCCGGACTTCATCGAAGTTTCCGATCCGATGTTTCAGAACCGTTTGGGATCAACCTGGTACCCGGCCGAGCAAGGTTATCGCTGGATGCCAAAAACGGCGACGGTGAAAATCCACGGGCCCACCAAGAGCGGACAGGTTCTGGAAGCCGGCGGCTATTGTCCGGCCGCGGTGTTGGCTCAGGGTCCACTTGAGGTTACGTTTCGAGCGGATGGAATTCCCTTGGGAACGTCCAAGCTGACGCAACCGAATCAACTATTCACGTTGAAGTTCCCGTGGCCGCCACAATTCCTCGGACGATCCATGGTGGAACTTGAAATCGAGGTAAGCCGTACGCTGGAGCCCGCGGGGGAGACGCGGCCGCTCGGGCTGGTCTTCACAACGTTTACGATTAAATAAGCCATGAACTACTATCAACAGCATCATCAGGATTATCTGGAGGGACTCAAGACGTTCCTCCGCATTCCGAGCATCAGCACACTTTCCGAACACAAGCCGGATATCCAGAAGGCTGCCGAGTTCGTGCGCGACGAGCTGAAGAAGGCCGGCCTCGATCAAGCGCAGCTCATCGAAGGAGAGGGAAATCCGCTGGTGTACGCGGAGTGGCTGGGCGCTCCCGGGAAACCGACGCTCTTATTCTATGGCCATTACGACGTGCAGCCGCCGGACCCGCTGGACGAATGGAAATCGCCTCCGTTCGAGCCGGCCATTCGCAACGACAACATCTACGCGCGCGGATCGGCGGACGACAAAGGCCAAACCTACATCCTCATCAAAGCCGTGGAAGGGTTGCTGAAGCAGCATGGCAAGCTTCCCATCAATGTGAAATTTCTGGTGGAGGGTGAGGAGGAAGTGGGCGGCGAGCACATTGAGAGTTATGTGGCTTCGAAGCCCGCGCGTCTCAAAGCCGACGCCGCGGTGATCTGTGATACGGAAATGTTCGCGCCGGAACTGCCCACCATTTGCGTGGGACTGCGCGGAATTGTCTACGGCGAGCTGTGGGTGCAGGGTGCGGATCACGATCTACACTCGGGCATCTATGGGGGCGCGGCGCCAAATCCCATCCAGGCCATTGCCGAGATTCTGTGCGCGCTGAAAGATGCGCAGGGGCACATTCGGATTCCTGGATTTTACGATCGCGTGCAGAAGCCGAGCGAAAAAGAGCGCGCCGCGTGGGCGCGGCTTCCGCTGAACGAAAAAGAGTACACGGAAAAGGAGATGGGCGCCAAGGAGCTGGTGGGTGAACCGGAGATTCCCCTGCTGGAACGCACCTGGGCGCGGCCCACGCTCGAAGTACATGGTATTCGCGGCGGGTTCACCGGCGAAGGCGCGAAGACCGTGATTCCCGCGCGAGCCGTCGCCAAGATCAGCATGCGGCTGGTGGCCGATCAAGTTCCCGAGGAAGCTACGGCGCAGCTTCAAAAGGCGATTGCTGCAGCGTGTCCCAAGGGCGTCACGGCGGAATACAAGCCAATCCATTCCGCGCGGCCGTCGCTGGTAAATCCCGACAATCGTTTCATCCAAGCAGCAGCCGAGGCGATGAAGCAGGTGTTCGGCAAAGAAACGGTGTACATCCGCTCCGGAGGTTCAATCCCAATTGTCGCGGCGTTCGATGAATTTCTGGGCATTCCCAGCGTGATGATGGGCTTCGGACTGCCGGACGATAATCTGCACGCGCCGAACGAGAAGATGTCTTTGCCGAATTTCTTTCGGGGGATTGAAGCGGTAGCGCGGTACCTGGAAATCCTGGGGAGTTAAGAATTAAAGGCACCGGCTCCCTCACGGTCGCGGTTCGGCTACGGGCGCCTGTCCACCGACCCAAAGTAGCCCTGCAGGTGACGTTACCGAACCGCGACCGTGAGGGAGCCGGTGCCTGTGCAGTAGCTATTGATTAGCCCCGAAAAGGTCCGACATCACGCTCACATTACTATCGCAAGCATGATTCAAACACGGCAGGCCTAAACCTCCCTCGATCGTTTTCAACAAGGAAAAGTGGTTATAGGGTTGCGCGCTTTGGATGCCGTGGACTCCGTAGCTGGTGTCCACGATCAGCAGCACCTGGTTTGTCGTGGGGGCGACGCTGTAGTCGTCTTCGTCCCATACCACTACAATCGCATTCTGACCCTGGAACCACATGGGAGATTCCTTGATTGCGGTTACCAGGCGCCGGACGGTAACGTCCCCTTGCTGGATCAAGGCTGGATTAAGTCCTGCCTGAGTGCCGTTGTCGTTGGGATCGAAGGCACAGAAGGGACCAGCGTTGCCCCGCCCATGCTGATCGTTGCACTGGTTCGGCACTACGAAAGAATAGGCCGGGACATTGCCTGATCGAAGATCGGCATAAAGCCCGTTCGGCCCGTCAAAACCCACGATGTTGGCAAGGCTGCTACCGGGTTCGTCGCCTTCCTGCACGCTGCGAAAATAGAGGAAGGGATTGTGCTTCGCCGCGTACAGCAGTACGATGTCGCTGGACGTGAGGGCGGGCGTGAGCGCCGGTTTGATGGTGGTGAAATCGGTAAGGTTGGTGAAGAAGCCGTCGCTATAGTTCACCATGTCGATGCTTCCCATGGGCAAGCTTTCCTGGTAGCTCTTCCAGGCGCGGCCGCGCTCGGCCAACTGATCGGCAATGGTCTTGCCGGAGATGTTGCTGGCTGCCGGAATGGATTGAATACCGTCGATGTTGTTAACTCCGGGGGGCCCGGTGGTCTCATTGGTCAGATCGATGGCCGGCGTCGCGGCATCCGTACCTGTGCCAAAGATGGGGCAGATCGGCGGACTCGCGGGATTATCGGTGGCTACGATCTTGGACGCAAGATTGGTTGTGCAAGAACCGTTGTGCCAGTCCGGATAATTGTCGGTGTGAACACCAAAATTTGAGCCGCCCGCCACTTCCAGGTAGTTAGTGGAACTGGGGTGAGCGATCGCAAAATAGTTCGTGGCCATGTTCGCAGCATTGGCCAGTTCGTTAATGTACGGGGCGTTCGGATTGGTAAGAATCTGACTGTAACCATGATTCTCCATCATGATCACGAAGACATGGTCCAGACGCGGAATCCCGCCGGGAATTGGACCTTCCGCGGCGAACACCATAGTCACCGTCGCCGCAGTCAAACACCCGAGAAGTGTTGCTATTCTTTTCATACTTTCACCTTTTCTTGTTGAACAGTTTTCGGCCTCTTCGTCCAAATCAAGAGGCTCGACTCAATGAACTGTAACAAGGGATCACTACGGTTTCGTTAGAAACGGGTGAATGTCGCGTGAAAATGTTACATTGCCAAAGCTACTTACCGGCGGGGCCCAAATCCAACATCGCAAAGTTGGTCCATTGGCCATCGCCGTTCTTGGATTCCAGCACGAACCGCCACTTCCGTTGCTCTGGATTCCAAACGAAAGTATTGACGAACGGCCCGTCGGGATATTCAAACAGAAACCGGATTGAGTTTCCGTCCCGTTTGCCATACCCGAGCGTTTCAGAATAACGTCCACCAAAAACGTCCAACCAGTGAGCCACGTAGCGCTCGCTCAAGTTGTCGTAGCCAATGTAGGCATCCACTTCGTAGGCGGGCGGGTCCGCCGTGTCCTTCTCGTGGACATGCAGGAACTGGTGGTTGAGCGTCCAGACGGCGGTGACCTGGTGAGTTACCGGCTGGCCGAGGATTTGTCCCGTCATCTTCCAGGAACCGGCCAGATGATCCAGCAAGTCGTCAAAGAACTTGCGATTCTGTCCATCCAGGGGCGCCTTGGTATTTTGACCAAAGGACAGTGCGCCAAACAGAAATGACAGAAGCATGAATTTGCGGCTGAGCATGGGATGAGAATACTCGAACTGCCCGGAGAGTTATTGGATTTTTCGGACACGGGCGCGATATTCGTCTTCGAGGATTGACATCACCACCAGCGAAGCATATTGTCCCGGCTGCCTGACGCACTCCCTGAGGACACCTTCCTCTACGAATCCAACGGATCGATAGACGTGGCGGGCGCGGGCATTGTGCTCAAACACGTCCAACCACAGGCGGTGGGCCCCGAGTTCGTCGAAGACTTTGCTTACCAATGCATTGAGAATCGCGCGCCCCAAGCCTTGGTCTGGTTCCGAAACCACAATCCGCATCAACTCTATCGAGCGGTTGACGGACTGGACACCGCGCAGGATAACGTGCCCGGCTTGGGATTCCTGATGCCCGGCGATCCAATACTGGCAATCCGGATCGTTCATCCGGCGGTCATGCGTCGCGAGATCCTCGGCACCCACCAGATTGAGCCCACGCAACTGCTGCTCCAAGGCAACTATGAACGGCAGATCCTGGATGGTCGCGCGGCGCAAGATCATGGGGTGACTACTGGACGCGGCGAAATGCCCGGCCGTTGACGAAAACGAATTCAACCCGGCCGTTCGAATCCGGAACCAGCACAAGTTTCGATGACTGGCCTTCGTTTGACAGAAACTTGTCGCCGGCTCGTGGGAAGCGCTGGATGGCTCCGTCGGTATTGGCTTTCAAAACACCGCCGTCGGCTTCCAGCTCAACTTTGCTGGTTCCGTTTACATAAACGCCGGCGCATCGATGCAATTCTTCGGCACTCAGCGGATGGGTTGACGGCTCTCGCTCCGATTTGGGATCGAGCGCTAGCACGGACTCCGAAATCGCGTCGGCCAGCTTCGGCATTCCGGAGCCACTTCGATTGGCGACGATGATCACTGCGAACTTCCGCTCCGGAGCCATACGAATGGTGGATCCATAGCCTGCGCGCGACCCTCCGTGTTCCACCCAGTGCATGCCTCGGCTGGTGGAAAGCTGCAAGCCATATCCATAATGTTGATCGCCGCCGGGAATCTCCGCATGCGGGCTGGAAATGCCCGCAATCACTTTGGGAGGAAGAACCTGCTGGCCGTCCAGGCGTCCATCGTTCATGAAAGCAATTACGAAACGCGACAGCTCCAGCGCACTTGAGAACATCGAACCCGCCGGCCATCCCGATGCATTGTCCGCGGCCGGACGGATTACCGCTGGATGGCCGTCCCGAATCTCGTGCCCCTGCGCCAATGGCCAGGTCATCGCCATGGCTGGCCGCAATGTGCTGCGCTGCATTCCGAGCGGTACAAGAATGCGGGTGGCGATCAAATCCGCGTAGGGCTTCCCGCTGACCGCCTCCGCAAGATAGCCTGCCAGCCAATAGCCGGGATTCGAATACGAATAGATCCTGCCAGGCGGCGCGAACATGAAATCTGCCTTCCAAGCGTGGATGCCGTTTCCAAGCGCGGCGTCGTCGTGGGATCCGAACATCGGTGCTTCATCGTGAAGCCCTGAAGTGTGGCTGAGCAACTGATTGGCGGTGAGCTGGCCGATAGTGGGATCGAGGCCGGAGATATACCGGCTCACCGGCGCGTTCAGATCGAGCTTTCCTTCGAGCGCTAGCCCCACCACGGCCGACGCGGTGAACATCTTGGTGGTGGAGCCTAATCGGAACAGCATATCGGGCGTCAGTGGAGCGCCGGTATCCACGCTGGCTACACCGTATCCGTGCGAGAAAACCACTCGATCGCCCAGCACCACTGCGACGGCCGCGCCGGGAGTGTTGGTGGATCGAAGTTCTTCCAGAGCAACCCGTTCGATGAGCGCGGGATCGAGCTGGCGGATTTCGGCCGCTGCGCTCAAGGTGAGCAGCGCGGAAGCAATCGCCAATATCAGTGGGTTGGCAGGCGAAAGCGCCTGCCCCACGTTGAAGCAAGAGAGTGGGGCAGGCGCTTTCGCTTGCCAACCACCAACTAAACGGTACACAGCTTCACCGCTTCTTCGAGCGATTGCATGGGATCGCGCGTCGGCACAAATTCGTGCGCCATGTACCCTTGGTAGTTCAAATCCGCAATCGCCTTCGCCACGGTCCGCCAATTCAGCTCCTGGGTGTCATCCAGCTCGTGACGGCCGGGCACGCCGCCGGTGTGGAAATGACCGATGTATTGAATGTTGTCGCGAATGGTGCGGATGATATCGCCCTCCATGATCTGCATGTGGTAGATGTCGTACAGCAGCTTCATGCGCGGTGAGTTGATCCGCTTCATCACATCTACGCCCCAAGCAGTGTGATCGCACTGGTAATCCTTGTGATCCACTTTGCTATTCAGCAGCTCCAGGCACAGTGTGACGCCCTTATCTTCGGCCATGGCCGTCACTTGCCGCAGCCCGATCGCGCAGTTTTCTTTGGCTTCTTCGTCAGCCATTCCGCGCCGGTTGCCGGACATTACGATCACGTTCGGCGCCTTGGCGGCAGCGGCCAGTTCGATGTTCGCGCGAGTCTCGCGGATCAGCTTCTCATGATTCTCTTTGCGGTTGAAACCCACTGGGATCGACACCGTGCCCGGGGTCATGGACGGCACCAGACCGTACTTCTGCACGGTCGGCCAGTCCTGATGATTGAGCAGGTCGATGCCCTTCAGTCCCATGCGCGCGGCATTCTTGCAAAGATCGTCCAGGCTCATCTTGTCGTAACACCAGCGGCATACGGATTGCTTGATCCGGCCTTCCGCCTGGGCGCTGGCTTGGTTCAACAGTCCCGCGAGCGGCACGGCTGCGGATGCCTTGAGCATCGAGCGTCGGTTCATGCTGGGTATCATATCGGAGTGCGTAGCTTGCCGACAAGGGAACTTCTGGATGCCCTTGTTCGTCTTCCCTTCAAATACCGATTTGAAAGGATTCAAAATGAAGAACCTTGCTCTGCTATTGATCCTCGCGGCTTCGGCCTTGTCCGCCGCCGATATCTCCGGAAAATGGAATTTCAATCTGGTCAGCTACGGCGAGGAGATCGGGCACTCCAATCTGGAACTTAAGCTGGATGGAAACAAGGTTTCGGGTACCTTGGGTGAATTGAAGGTAGAAGGGACTCTCCAAGGCGACACCCTGAAACTCACCGCAATGCGGCCAGACGGCGAGAAGTTTGGTGAGCTGGAGGGCCATCTCTCCGGAGCCGAGCTCGCGGGAACGGCAAAGCGCGGTGATGACGATTTTGAATGGACTGCCCGCCGCAGAGTGGTCGTGAACGCCACTCCACAAACACGCGATTTTACGCCTACGCAATTCCACCGGTTCTTTTCCGGGACCATTCCACCCGCGCTGCATATCAACCCTGGCGATACAGTCCGCACCTTTACCGTAGACGCCGGCGGGCGCGATGCAACTAACAAGCGCCGGTCGAACGGTGGCAATCCCGAGACTGGACCGTTCTATGTAGAGGGCGCCATGCCGGGCGACACGCTGGTGGTGAAATTCAACCGCATCCGTTTGAATCGCGACTCGGCGGAAAGCGGCGATCGCATTGTGGGCAGCGCCCTGAATTCCGGTTATATCGAAGATGCCAAATATGACGACAAGTTCAGCAGCGAATGGAAGCTGGATCGTGAAAACGGATTCGCGACCCTCGCCAAGCCGTCCGAGCATCTCAAGAATTTCCGCGTGAAATTGCAGCCCATGCTGGGATGCGTCGCGGTTGCGCCACCCGATAAACAGACCTTCCAAGCGGGCTGGCTGGGAGGCTGGGGTGGCAACATGGACTATAACGGAATCCGCGAAGGCGTTACAGTTTATCTCAGCGTGAATCAACCCGGCGCGTGGCTATTCGTTGGCGACGGCCATGCTACGCAGGGTGACGGCGAACTGACCGGGGATGCGCTGGAAACGTCCATGGATGTCGAATTCACGGTGAACGTGATTTCGGGAGAAGGCATGGGCGGCGGGCCGCGCGCTGAAAACGACGAATATATTATGGCGATGGGAATCGCGGGATCGCTTCCCGATGCGCTGCGCCAAGCTACCACCAATCTGGCTCGCTGGCTGGAGCATGATTATCACCTCAAACCCAACGAGACAGCTATCGTGCTGGGATCATCCATGCGCTATGAAGTGGCCGAGATCGTGGATCCGCAAGTGAACGTGGTCGCGAAAGTGAGTAAGAGTGTGCTCGCGACGTTGAAGTAGCCCCGCAAAAATCGGCGAAGGCGCCGACTCCCTTGCGGTCGCGGTTCGGCTCCGTTACCCTCGCGGGTCTTCGCTCTTGCGGCTTAGATCCTCGGCCAGAATAATGGCGTCGGCTAGATCCTTCATCGGACGGCGCAGACGGCGGCTTTCATTGCGAAGGCGCAAGTACGCTTCTTCTTCACTAAGACCGTAGCGCTGCTGAAGAATGCCCTTGGCGCGTTCCACCACCTTGCGTGTCTCCAGCTGACGCTTCATTTCCTGCGTCTCTTCCAGCAGCCGCGCGTTCGCTTCCGTCAGTAGGGATTTCGAAATTACTCCCCCCATCTGCTCGCCTACGAAAGTCAACAGCGCGATTTCTTCCGACGTATGGCGATGCGCCTGGCGGTGATGAACGTTGATGACGCCGATCACATCTCCTCCGCTCACCAGCGGAACGGAAAGAAAAGCCTCGTAGGTATCTTCTATTAACGCCGGAAAGCGTTTGAATCGCGCGTCGGCGGCAGCCTTGGAAGAAAGCGCCACAACAGACTTATGCTCGGCTACCCACCCCGTAACACCTTCGCCCATCTTCATGCGCAGATTCCCGAGCGCCGCGGCGTGAGGCACCTGAGAAGCCCGCAACACTACTTCGTCGCTATCGGCGTCCAGCAGGTAGACCAGGCATGCATCGCACTCCGTCACCTGTGCCGTGAGTCCGACAATCTCACCCAGCATTTCATCGAGAGACAACTCGGAACTGACAATACTGCTAATTCTGTGGAGAAGCGCGACGTGGGAACTTGGCGGCTCCATAACGCGTACTGTTGCCATATCTCAGGGTAGCTGGCGGGGTAACGGGCGGTCCAATCAAAAATTCCTATCGCACTCAACGATATTCATGCGTTACATGGCATGATATCCTTTAAAGCATTGACACTAATGGCACTTAGTGCACATGTATTTGGTCCTGCCTGTTGTGGATAATGAAGAGCGTACACCCGTGATTCGTCGTAGCGGAAGTATGATTCTGGTCCGGTCTGCCGACAGAATAGTCACCTGCCGTCATGGTGTGATCTTCGAAAATCAAGTCGCCCTCCACCACGTAGCAATGCTCCAGGCTGGCGTGATGATGGGAGGGAAAACGCGCCCCAGGCATCATCCGGACCAGCGATGCAAGTTCTCCGCGAATGGGATCTTCATAAAGGCGGGCCATCGACACACCCTCAAAGGAAGTGGGCTGCCAGTTCATCTGAGCGCCGCGAACCAAAGCCAACACTCCGCGCGGAAGCAATGCTTCCGTCAGGACCCGGCTGCGTAGCGCGGCGGGAGGTGCAGACGCGGGAATGGTGCCGGCCAATTGGACCGCCATGGCACCGGATTCGCGTACTTCGGCGGCGCAAGCTGGGCACGAGTTTAGATGCCGCTCAAATATGCTCGACTCGGCTTCATCCAGAAGTCCGAGTGCATAGAGCGAAGCGCGATCCGCGTTGTCGCAATGGGGCATGCGGCTCCTTCCCGCTATCATACAGCGTCCTTCAACAATCCACGAAGCCTGACAACTGCCAGCCTGATTCGCGTTTTCACTGTCCCCAGCGGCGCACCTAAACTTTCGGCAATTTCCGCGTGGGTCAGGCCTTGGAAAAAGGCTAACTCCAGAGCTTCACGTTGCTCGGAAGGGACCGCCTGCAACGCGCGCTGCACCGCGCGGTTGCTCTGACTGGCCATGGCAAGACTTTCGGGGCTGGCTTCGCTGGAGATCACATCGGGCAACTCCTCCACCTGGACTGCGGTTCGCATCCGCGCGGACCGGGAACGCCGCCGGTCCATGGCGCGGCTTCGCGCCAGGATGACGATCCAAGCCGCCGCCGAGCCGCGCTGCTCGTCAAAGCGAGCCGCACTGTCCCAAACCTGCTTGTAAACATCCAAAACCACTTCCGCGGCATCCGCTTCATCCTGAAGAATCCGGAGCGCAATGGTGTAAGCAAGCTGGCTGGATTCGTCATAGAGCGACGCGAGTGCGGATTCATCCCGCAAAGCGCAGCGTCGAACGTAATCGCCCCACGCCACTTCCCGCAGAGGCGCACTGGCTGGTTCACCCATTGAAGATTATTCAAGGATTTTATCATGCGCAGCGAGGCTCCCCCGCTCAACACTACGCGGCGCGCGAGTTGCTGGATCTCTATTTTTGTGAAGAAATTAGCCAGACGGAAACTTTTTCTCCAGCTTGGAAATCCGAACCGCGCGTAGAACCGTAGTCCCTGGCGAAGGTCAACATCAAGACCGCAAGAAAAATCAATTTAGGAGAATCGAATGAAATTCCGAAACGCCCTACTGCGTTCCGCGCTGGCTGTAACGCTGGCCTGGCTCGCAGTTCAACCTAAGACATTATTCGCAGCCAGTCATCGCGAAGCACCCATCACGGCTCTGGATCACAAAGCCGACATCACCGATTGGTTCGCATTCGTAAGCCCGGAACATCCCGATCGGGTCATCCTGATCCTGAATGTCGATCCGTTTCTCGAACCCAGCAACGGCCCGAATTACTTCCCCTTCGACCCCAACGTGCTTTATGAAATGAAGATCGACAATAACCACGATGGGGTGGAAGATATCACATTCCAATTCCAATTCCAGTCACAGATTCAAATGCCCGGAGTGTTCACCGGATTCGTGGGAGGCTTGCTCAATATTCCGCCCATCACTGCCTTGGACGGCCCGGGATCGGAAGGCTTCAGCGAACGCCAGACTTACACCGTCACCATGCTGACAAACGCTCACGATGAGCAGCTCAACAACGGACAGACCCTGTTCGCGGTTCCCACCAACGTGGGCCCACGCACCATGCCGAATTACCCCGCGCTCCGCGCTCAGGGCATCTACACGCTGTCCAACGGAATCCGCGTGTTCGCAGGGACCGTTTCCGACCCCTTCTTCATCGATCTGGGCGGCTTTTTCGATTCCTTGAACTTCCGCATGGCCACCGGAGGCGGCGTTCTGCCCGCCGCGATCGATGCCGACGATCAGCACAACTACGCTCCTAATGCAGTGGCGGGATTCAACGTGAACACCATCGCCATCGAAGTGCCGATCAGCATGCTGATTTCCGATGGACAGGCCCACCCGGCCACCGACGCAGCAGCCGTAATCGGGACGTGGGGCACCACCTCGCGGCGTAGGCTGAGCGTTCTCGGCGAAGCTCGGGAGCCGGGCGGCTGGGCGCAGATTCAACGATTGGGCAATCCGTTAATTAACGAAGGGATCATCGGCACTGGTTCGAAAGATCGCTTCAGCATGGATGCGCCCGTGAACGACGCACAGTTCAGCAACTTCTTCCTGAATCCGCTGGTGCCGACTATCCTCGCCAGCATCGGCATCCCCGTGCCGCCGGCTCCGCGGACCGATCTGCTTCCATTGGTGCAGTACATGGCGCCCATTTGCCCCGGTTGCACACCGGCTCAAGCCGGTCCCATTGCCGACCTGCTGCGGCTGAACACCGGCATTCAACCGGCCGCTCCGGGATCGCAAAAGCGGCTCGGGTTCATCGCCGGCGATTCAGCGGGGTTCCCAAACGGCCGGCGTCCCCAAGATGACGTTCTCGATATCGCGCTGCGCACTCTGGGCGGCATTCTGGTGGATGGCAAGAAGTTCGGAACTCCGTTGGGCGATGGCGTGAACGTTTCGAGTTCCCCGCTGCAACCGACTTTCCCGTTCCTCGGCGCTGCCTACAGCGGCCGTGACAGTGTCCACATGGGCCCCGGCCAAGCAGGTTGTACAAACTCGCTCGGCGGGATTTGTCCGGATAAATAGTCAACACCACCGGTCGCTTACGCTCGCGGTTCGGAAGCGTTACCGAACCGCGACCGTGAGGGACCCGGTACTCTCGCCACAAATTCCAAAGGAGCCAATATGAAATTACTAACTGCCCTCTTCATCACTGCCGCGGCGTTCGCGGCAACGCCGGCCGAGACTGCCATCGAAAGGACCCAAGCCGAGATTGCCAAGCATCCGGATCACGCCCCTTATTACAACGCGCTCGCCATGGCGTATGCACGCCGCGCCCGCGAGACGTCCGACGTTCAGTATTACGCTAAGGCGGAAGATACGCTGCGGCGTTCCTTCGCCATTGAGCCCGAGAATTATGAGGGCCTTAAAACTCAGGCTTGGCTGCAACTAGGCAGGCACGAATTCGCGAAAGCCCTCGAAACCGCAAGCAAGCTCAATAAGAAAACGCCCGACGATGTCATGGTCTACGGCTACCTAGTGGATGCCAATGTCGAACTGGGAAATTACAAGGCAGCTGTCGCCGCGGCGCAGTGGATGCTGGATCTCCGCGCCGGAAATATCCCCGGATTGACTCGTGCCGGATATCTGCGCGAGCTGCATGGAAATCTCTTCGGAGCGCTCGACTTAATGCAAATGGCTTATGGCTCGACGCCATTCGCCGAAACCGAAGATCGCGCGTGGCTGTTGACGCAAATGGCGCATTTGAATTTTGTCAGCGGCGATCTTTCCAAAGCCGAAATGTACGCCAACGGAGCGCTGGGCGTATTTCCCGACTATCATTACGCTCTGGGCACGCTCGCCCAGGTGCGAAGCGCTCAAAAACGCTATGACGACGCGGTGACTTTGCTGCGCAAACGCTACGATCGAGCGCCCCATGCCGAGAATCTTTACGCGCTTGCCGAGGCGCTGGAATTGGCGGGGCAAACCGATCAATCGAGCCAAGCGTTCGCCGAGTTCGAGCGTCGATCGCTGGCTGAAACCAACTTGGCCGACAATTCTAACCACGAACTTATTGCTTACTACGTTGATCATGCACACGAACCCCACAAGGCGCTCGAGGTGGCCGAACGGGAAGTCCGGCGGCGCCAGGACGTCTTCACGCTGGATTGCTACGCGTGGGCGTTGGCGGCCTCCGGCGATTACGAGAAAGCGAATACGCAAATTCAAAAGGCGCTTCAGGTGGGAGTCAAGGATCCGAGAATCCTCGCACACGCCGCCGTCATTGCCCAACACGTCGTACGTGCTAGTATTACGAACGCTAGATTCGTGTTACGGGACATTCGATGACGCTTTCCAAGCACCTAGGCCGGTTGGCCGTTGGGATCGCGATTCTTGCAATAGCATTCCCGCTACGAGCGGCCACCGGCCAACTGACCGGAACCGTGACCGATCCTCAGGGAAGACCGATTGAGGGCGTCACGGTCCGGATCGATGGCCTAGGCGAAACCAAAACGGGAGAGGATGGCGCGTATCATTTGGAAGTCCAAGGAGCCGGCGAGCACGAGCTCATTGCCCAGTTCGACGGCTTCCTCCCCATTCAGCAACAAATCACGATCGCGGGCGATCGGAAAATCGACCTGCGCTTCAACACACTCGCGCCGTCCACGCAATCCACCACAGTTGTCGCTGATATACGCGTCAGCGACATTCTGAACCCGGATCCGGCTCAGCGCTTCTTCATTCGCGACGAAACGCTGGATGCGAATCCGGGCCGGCCAGGAGTGCCGGTTTCGATTCCTGGTTTGCCCGTAGAAACAGCCTCCGGCGGAATCAAGGCGCCACAGTATTTCGCTCCCGGAGTGGCTGGGGATCACGGCGAACCGATCGCCCAGTTCTTTCAGGTGGGCAGCTATCTGGTTCCCAACAATCTCAGCGCGAACGCGCACGGCAATGGCTACGCGGATCCGAACGTGATCATCCCCGCGATCATCGAAAGCGTAGAGACAGACGGTGGCGCGTTTAATGTCCTGGAAGGAAATCATTCCGTGGATCTTGGGGTGACATACGGATTCCGGTCGCGTTTGGAACCGTTCGTCACGCTCACTGGTGACGCTCACGATATCGACATTGCGGCCGGATGGAGTCCCGGCGGCCCCGCCACCCGTGCCTGGATCGCCATCGAAGCCGCGTACGGCGATGGGTTCCTCAAAACACCCGAACATCGCCAGCAGTACAAGATCAACGGATTCCGCGTGTTCGATTTCCGCAGCCATCAAGTTACTTTGTTCAGTATTGCCTACTATGGCAGCTCCAAAATCCCCGGATTGGTCCCGATCGATGTCGCAGGGCTCAACGATACTATTGATCCTCGCCAGCGCGACCAGACTCATACGGGCGAAATCGCCGCAAACGACATCTGGCGCCTGGACACTTCCAGCGAAATCCATCTCTCCGGCTTCTTTCGCACTTACAACCTATCGCTGTTCTCGAATTTTGGCGACGGACTAATCCGCCAAAGCGAATTTCGTACCGCGGCCGGAGGCGAGACAGCCTACGTTAAGAAAGTCAGCGAATCAGTCACGCTCATGGCCGGCATGGATTATTCGCGCGAAGCCCCGCGCCGCCTGGATCTCGATCATTACGATTCCACGGATTTCGCCTTCTACGGACCTTTTCAAAAGATCTCCGCGAATAATGTGACGCTAAATTCTCTGAGCCCCTATATTTCCCTGAACGCGCGTTTCACCTCCTGGCTGCGCTTCAACCTGGGCTGGCGGCGCGACGAAATCGGCTTCAATAATACGGACCTGCTGACTCCTGCGCATTCCTTCAACCACTGGACGGGTGTCAATTCGCCGAAAGCCACCATGAACATCGTGGCTCCTGAGTCACTTCCGCTGCCTTCGCTCTCTTTCAGTTTCGGCCAAACTTTCTTCACCAATGATCCGCGCATGGGCGTAGGAACCATGTCCGAGACCTTGGTGAGTCGCGCGCATTCCTATCAAATGGTCGCGATGAAATCGATCCGGGGTTTGGATCTTCGCGTCACCCTCGGGCACCTCACTCAGGAACAAACACTCGCGAAGATCGATCCGGATACCGGCCTGCAGTTCAACGAAGGCCCCAGCCGGAATCAGTACATCACGGTCTCCGCGCGTCGGCGATTTCGCATAGGAATGTTGGAGGCTTCGTTCTCTAAAGCCGACGCGCGCGATCTATCCGGCGGCGCTCCAGTGCCGGAAGCGCCCCGGCTGATCTTGGACGTTCTGGGGACCGTCGATCGGCTGCCCTTCCATTTAAGAGCCCGTGGGGAATTCGAAGAAGTCGGCCGCAAACCGCTCGGCGACGGTTTCGTCGGAGTTCCATTGAATGAGTTTCGTGGCGCGCTGATTCGACCGTTCTGGAACGGCCGTCTGGACGCTGGACTTAATTTCCTGATGGCCAAAGGCTACACAGGCCAAACCACTGAGGTGATCGCGTTGCCTGGCGAAAATCCCAGCGAGATGGTGGTCGGCGTTCGGTTACCTTCGTACGCCGGTGCATCCATGACATTGCATTTCTAAATCGCACTACTCAATGTGGACCAGTTGCTGCTGTATTTCGCCAGTGACTCTGGCCTCGCTCGACCCGACGTACATGTTTACCTCGGATCGAATTCCGAACTCTGGAAGATAGACGCCCGGCTCAATTGAAAAGCAGGTTCCGGCGATGATCCTGCGGTCGTCATGGGTCTCCAGATTATCCATGTTGGCGCTGGTGCCGTGCACTTCCTCGCCGATGGAGTGGCCGGTGCGATGAACGAAGTACTCGCCGAAACCATGTTCGGTAATGTAGCCGCGAGCGGCGTCATCCACCTCGAATCCGTGAATAACGTGGCTATTGCTGATCGCGTGTTTCACCCGCTCGATGGCGCGGTCGCGCCCACCGCGGACAATCTCGAAGACTTTTCGAAGCGTGGACGGCGGGTCACTGCCGCAGTAACCGGTCCAGGTGATGTCGTAGAAAACGGCGCCGGGCTTGTCGAGCTTGGCCCACATGTCCAATAGAACGGCGTCTTTTTTGCGAATCGGAAGACTACCCTCCGCCTGTGGTTCGTAATGCGGATCCGACATATGAGCGTTCACGCCGACAATGGGGCCGTGGTCGGTCACCAGGCCTGCTTTCTCGAATCCTTCACGGACGAATCGATTCACCTGCCATTCAGTGATGGTCTCGCCGGCGCGCAGCGCAGCTCCGATTTTCTGGAATGCCTCGGCGCGCACGCGATCGACGCGGCGGCCAGCTTCCAAATGCATCTCCAACTGGTCGGCCGTCCAGCGCGATTCGAATAGCTGGATCAGGTTGGCCGAACTCACGACTTCTACGCCAGTGCCGCGCACCAATTCCAACGTCCCACCGTCCACCAGAGATACGTACGGAATGGCGCAGTTGGGCGAGTATTGCATGGCCACGCGGCTGCAGCCTTCCAGCAACGTTTGGATTCCATCCGTTTGGCCAGCCCAACTGGAATAGACTTGCATGTGTCCCGGCAAACCGGCCAGCACGCCGGATTCGATCGCATGCACCAGGCCTTTGGGATCGCCTTGCGCAGGGATCAGATAATACCAGCGGCGCGTGACCACTCGGCCAGCGCCCAAGTTCAAAATACGATACGCGAGCGGATCTCTCTGGTGATGGTCGAAGAACAACCAGCCGTCCAGGTTCTCCGCTCGCAGCGCTCTCTGAATTTCCTCTATTTGCATATTTTAGGTCTCGAAGAATGGCTTCCACTTTTCCGGCGGTGGTGGCGGCGTCATCAGGCTGACTACGATAAGGCTGATAACCGAAGCTCCCAACGCAGGATATACCGCGTCCAGATCGAAGCCTGCCAGATTCCACCCGACCGTCACTGCTGTACCCAACGCAATGGATATGATGGCGGCCACGGTGGTAGCGCGCTTCCAAAAGAAGACCGCCATCACCACGGGAGTTACTGCAGCACCATAAACGGTGTAAGCGTACAGCGCCGCTTTCAATATTGATTCGAACCGCGTAGCCTGCAACAACGCGAATAGGCCGAGTAACACCACAATGACTCTCGACATAACCAGCTTGCGGCGTTCAGAAGCGCCGGGGTTGACGAAGCGGCCGTAAACATCGTGAATCAGATTCGTGGCCGGAGAGAACAAATAATTGTTGGCCGTGGAAATCACCTTAGCGAAAATTCCGCCGAGCAGTATTGCGCCCACCAATGACGGAAGGCCTTTGAAGGCGGTGATGGGAATGATTTCGCGCGGCTTGTCCGTCTGGAATAGCGAACTGCCGATCACGGCAAGCGTCACTAAGAGTGTCTCCAGCAGCAGCGTTCCAACAATCCACCCGTAGACCGCGAACTTCGCGTCTTGCTCTGATCGAGCGGAGAAGAACTTCTGATACATGCCCTGATTTCCGATCAAAAGCAGCATAGTGGGAATCATCAACCCAAAGGCTTGCAGCACCGTCAAGTTCCCGAACACTTGGAAATGCGTGGGAGGGAGCACTGCGGTAACATGCTGCCAGCCTCCGGCTTTCTCGAGGACCAGCGGAACAGCGATGATGACAATGGTGGTCACCAGACCGCCGATAACAAGATCGAGATACGCAATCGACGCCATGCCAGCGGCCGCTGTGAACACAATTACGAAAGCTGCGATGATGCACATCCCCTGGTCGCGCGAGATGCTATCCGGAAAGATGAGATGCAGGATGTCGCCGCCGCCCTTGAACTGATAGCTTGCGATCACGGTGTATGAGATAACGATTGCGACGGTTCCCATCACGCGCGCGGCGGCGTTATAGCGAACCTCCAGCAGATCGGGGACTGTGAACTGTGCAAATCGACGGGCGCGTCCCGCAATCAGCGCGATGACGATGAGTCCGACCCACCCACCGGCACCTTGCCACAGCGCGGCGAAGCCGTTCCTATAAGCATTTTCAGCACCGGCGAAAAGGCTGCCCGCGCCGATCCAGGAAGACAGCAGGGTGAATACCAGAACTGGCCACGGCAACTTCCGGCCGGCGACTAAGAAATCCGCCTGGTTCTTCACCGACCGTGTTTTGATGATGGTGACGCCGCACAGCGTGCCCACCACAATCGCCAACACGATCGCGTAGATCATGATTGCCGGACGCCGCTTCCCCGAGAATCTGATAGCGCGGCAAGCTTCCGATGACGCACGCGAGCATTCAGATTCAGCACGCCCGCAACGTCTTTCGTATCCACTACGCGGAAATCTAGCACGTCATCCAACCAATCCTGACTAAGTCCATTCCAGTATTGAGTCGCAACGGTCAGTGTATACTCCTGGCGGGCAAGCAAGCAATCGATCTCGAAATCCACTTCCAGAGTTTCCCCGGAATCAAACTCCCCCAGCTCGATGCGCTCCAGCCGCGTGTTAGTTCCAAACACATCCATTCCGATGCGATTGCGGATAAGAATCCCGACCACTGGATTCGATACCGCATGATGGAAGATGGCGCGCACTCGAATGACCACGGCTTCGCCTGGCTTGAATGCCCGGCATGTCTCGCCAGCAGCATTCAGCATTCGGGCATCCACGATGCGACTTACGCCGTCGCCGTGGCGGAAGCTACTCTTGGCGGCGATCTCTTCGGTGGAGCTCCCGTCTTTCTTGTCGCCGCGCTCGCGATCCAGCACAAACCCGACATATTGGTTTACGGCATCCTTCGGCGAGCCCTGCATTACCACCCGGCCCTCAAGCATGAACGCTGCCCGGTCCGCCAGCCGCTTCACCAGGCCAAGGTCGTGCGAAACCAGCAGCACGGTTACTTTTCTTTGCCGAAGTTCCTCAAATTTCTGAATACACCGGCTGGCGAAAATCGCGTCTCCTACCGCTAGCGCTTCATCCACTACCAGAATTTCAGGATCGACGTGAATCGCGGTGGAAAATGCCAGACGGACATACATTCCGGTTGAGTATTCCTTCACCGGCCGATCGACAAATTTGCCGATCTCAGCGAAGGCCTCAATCCGCGGGAAGGCCTGATCCATTTCCCTGCGGGAGAGCCCCATGATCTCACCGTTCAGATAGACGTTGTCGCGTCCGCTAAATTCGGGATTAAATCCCGCGCCCAACTCCAGCAGCGCAGCTACGCGTCCCGAACAAAGAACACGGCCGCTGGTTGGCTGCAGAATCCCACTGATGATCTGGAGCAACGTGCTTTTGCCGGAACCGTTCGGCCCTACAATCGCAAACACTTCGCCTTTTTCCACCCGCAGATTAATATTCCGGAGAGCCCAAAATTCCGCGCCCTGCTTGTCACCCCCGCCAAAACTGCCGAGCACGCGGTCGAACGGATGTTGATAAAGATGATATAGCTTGGAAACGTTTTGGACGGCAATCACTATGTTTCTATCCGAGTTGAACGCTGCGCCGCATGCCTGTCGAAAGCGGCAATGAATACCCGATCAGGCAGAACTGGTCTAAAGCGAACAATACCACGGACTCGAAGCCCGCGCCCTGCGCCAGCCTGGCTTCCTTCAACCAGGACGTTGATGAATCGCTAATGCCGACTAAGTGACTTCGCTGCGACGCGGGAAATCCAAGAGGAATTCCGGCGGCAATGGACGTGGCGCTCAAGTCAAGATCCCGAGACAAAGTGTAGCCGAAGCTTTCCGTTTTCAAACAGTTTAGGATAGCCGGGGTCCATTGATTGACCGGATAGTTAATCACCTTATTCAATGGCGGATCGTTTACGTCAATAGGATAAAGCACTTCGAACCTGCAATCGGGAATCGTGGCGCGCACGAAGGCCATGATCTGGCTTGTGAAGTTGCCGATCAGGCCCGGCAAGAACGCCGCCTCCTGCGGGATCGTCGCGGGATCCAGAGTGTTGCTGGTGATAACGGTAATCGGACGTCCGTACTGTGCCTGGAACGTGCTGGTTGTATAAGCATCGTAAAATGGCATTCCGGAGCCATCGTCAGGCTTGTACCACCACTGCACCTCGCCGAATTGCAGGTAAGGCTGCAACCCCGCCGCTACGAGAATGTTGGCCATGTCCAAATGGACTTGCTGCCAGAAATCCGCACTCGTTGGAGAAAAGTTGGTCTGCAGCGACGGCGTATTCAGCCACACGGCTGCACCGCTGGGATATCGTTGCGCGACTCCAGCGCCCACCGAAGTGTCGCCGTTTCCCAACTCCATGCTGAACGATGCTACCGCGTCTAATCCGTAACCGTGCACTGCTTCGAAAAAGCTCAGACTCCAGTCGCGAGCTGCGCGATTCAACCGCGGCATAGCTACTAAGTCGGTGAGCCAAGTGCCGTCGACGCCGCCGGTCAGAGTGGCGCCTGAGACCACAATCGTCAAGTTAGTGGTGTTGGGGCTGGTTCCAATGGTAATGAAGTTGCCATCTGAGCCCAAGGACCGGGAATAAATAGTGAGTTGATTACCGCTTACACTTGCGCGAATCGCTGTGTATCCCCGATTCAGCTCCAACTCGAAAGCCAACGCCAGTGTTTCCACCGTGTCTCCGGTGAGATTCAAGTGTTGAATGGTGTTTTCAGTCGAAATCGGTTCGTCTGTCCGGCCAATAATAAGCTCGGTTATCAAATTGGGATCGGGCGATCCGGTGAATGTAACGGTTCCAGACGCAAACTGATTCCCCGGATTCACCAACTCATAGAACCACAGGGCGCCGACATAGTGATTGACGCGCGCCTGCATGCCGAGTGAATCGATCATCCACGCAGTGCGCTCTGGAGCCAGGGCGAGGGAATGCTCCGTGTCCCAATCGGTCGCAAAGCACAGCTTTGTTTCCACGCTCTCCGTGGGCAGCGTCGCATTGGGAATTGCTAACTCCAGGAAATCGAAATAGAAGTAAGTGCCCGTAGTCCCCACGTGGGTTGCTACCACGGTGTGAGTTCCAGCTCCGAATTGCCCCAGCAATCTTCGGATCAGCACGTCTTCGGTGGGCATGTTCAAGTTCACACTGATCGGAGTTTGTCCATCCACGGAGACCGAAATCAATGTGCCGGCGTCAGCCAGTCTCGTGCCTAGATACAGGCTGTGCGTTTGCGCCGAAGTGTAGGAACATGTGAGACTGTTGGAATTCCTGCTGGTGGATTGAATGGTGCCGCCGGAGAAATTGCCACCGCCGCCGGTCCACGCGCCTGAATATTGCACCGCAATCGAGTTATCCTCAATCCGCCGGCTGCCGGGGCCGGCCACTGAATAACTTCTGCCCGTTCCCGTCACAGCCCAGTTGGAAACCGCTACTTGAAACTCACTTCGAGCGAACACACCCTGCTGAAACGCGGCTGAATAAGTCCACCGCATCTTGCGGATAGCATTCGCAGGTATCTGGCCCAACGTCGGATCCTGCAAAGTCGCGAACGGCAAAACAATCTGCCACTGAGAGGGCGACGTTCCACCAGAAAACTGCTTCCACGGCGAGTCCCATTGTTCAGTCATGCTGTTCGAAACATAGCTGTACGCGCCGATCAGGTTTCCGTTAGCACCGGTGGTGCTGTCGGCCAGACTCTGGCCCGCCCCAACGTATGTAAGTGTGATGGTTGTCCCGCTCTGAATGGCCTTCATCGTCGGCGAAAAGGCATTGACGCCCGCCACGATATTTTCGATCGCGAATTCCAGCGAATCGCCGGAATTCATCAAATATGGATAGTGCTCAGAGAGAAATACGATACCCACGTAGTCCAACGCCGTAACCGTTCCACTAAGTGTGAATTGAACTGTCGCCGGTGTGTAGCTTCCTGCGATCGCAGTGGCGTAGTTCAAGAGAGGAACTTTGTACAACTGCTCGCCAGTTCCGGGATCGCCCCAGACACGGAGGTTGGGCCAGTCTACGGTAGGGAACAAGGTCGAGTCAACGGGAATGCAGTTCTGGCGAGTTTCGTTGTAAGTGAGCGTCAAGCCGCTAAGGTCACCGTCGGGTAAGTAGCGAAACGCGGGATGCTCAAAGACGTTGTCGCGATTCCACTCGATAACCGCCCAGTCAAATTGCTGGCGCCATGAACCGGACACCGTGTATCCGCTCGCGCTGGTTCCACTCAGCGCAGCTATGGCGGAAGGTTCCAGAAAGTAGCATTGTAAGTCGCGGTTCGGACTCAGCTTTCCGAGGATTTCTGACATGGAGCGCCTAAAGACGAATTGTTACAGTGAGATCGCTTCCCGGGCTGGTGCCCGCAGTCTCGGTCACCGCTGTTATATCTAACCCGATCTGAGCTTTCCGGCCAACGGACCCAGCGCATATCCATCCACATCGTTCGAGATGACGGTGTTGATGGGAATCGTGAGTTGGCAATAAGATGTTCCGTTCTGGGTAACATTCATCGCTATTGCGGTACCGGTGGGGGCACTTTTTACAACTGCGTAGATGTCTCTCACGGAATGAGCAGTGTCCATCAACAGCAGCGGCGACGCACCCGTCTGAATCGCCAGCGGCCCTTCTACCTGGATTGTAAGTTGTCCTCCCGAAAGCGTTCGAATTCCAACATCGGTAGTCGCGGTGAAGCATTCTCTCCCTACGCTACTGTTTCCGCGATCGTTAGTGACAAACAATTCAGCGGTCGCCACCCGCACGTCTGGAATTGTCACTGGATATGCGTAACTGCCGCTGGCCAGGCTTCCAAAGAAGTCGGTCGCGAAAGGCATGATGTAGGTTTTCTTCTCCAGAAGATATACCAGCGTATGAAGGACGTGGGCCGCAGCGCTACTTCCATAGGCACCTCGCGATACAGTACACGAGGTCGCGTTAGTCACAGCCTGTTGAATCACCAGGATTTCAGATTCGATCTGGACCAAATCGCCCACTTGAGCCGTAATTGCCGCGGACATAGTGACAGTTGTGGCACTGCTTCCCACCGCGGCGTTGAGCGTTAACGTGGGAAGTCCGTCAAGTTCGTCCCAAAAACCCAGTGTCAGCGTTCCGGCACTGATAGTAGCCGTGTTGTTGAGAGATGAAAAACCGATGGCCTGAACCTCTACCTCGCCTTGTCCCGTCGGAAAAAGCGAGAAAGTAGGTTGCCCCGGAACGTCGGTGTCCTGCCCAGTCCCTGCCGCACCCGAAATCGTCCAGCGCGTTACCGGAGAAAGGTCAAAATCACTCTCATTGTCCAGAGCGTTGGCAGCACGGCCGGAAACTTGGATGGTCGTACCGTCACGATTGGGAACCATAAACATAACCGGCGACGCATTGCTGGAAGCTCCAAACTGCCACGTCGATTCGGCGATCGCGAACTGGCTTGAGGAGTCAGGTATGGTATCCCACTTCTCGGTTAGCGTGATGGTGGTGGGCGTGTAGGAAGCCACCGTCCGTTCCTGGCCGGCTCCGGTTCCCCCTGTGATTCGCACAGCGGCTCCGTTGTAATCGCCAGGCAGCATGTTTAGAGTGCTGTTCCCAACAGTGTTTGCGGATTGTATGTTTACCGCCTCCGGAGGTTGTAACTCGAACCGCCAGTAGAAGTTCGCGTGATCGAAATTGTAATCGGGCGGTCCCTTCAATATCGCCGTCGCGCCGGAATCCACAAACTGAACAGCGACAGCCACGTTGGATGCGATTCGCAACAGTTGACTCGGGCTGGCGCCGCGATAGGCGTTGAATCCCGTTGAAGTCGAAGAAAGACTCAGGCTGATCAGCGTAACCTGATTTGTATTGGTGGCCGCGGGAATGATTGCCGCTATCGTAAACGAAAGACCACTCTCAGCTCCACTGGCGTCCAAAGCGCTGAACGCATAATATAGCGTCTGTGCGCCCGCAATCGTACCTCCGGTTGTGCTAATTTGCGGATCGAGTCCAACTAACGGAATACCCGCGCTACTTACACCCGGTTTATCCGGGACCGAAAACGCCACAGTTAGTTGCACGCTCACGCTACCGTCGCTCGACGCAATGGTCGATCCCGCGATTCCGAACTGTGGATTGCCGTTGCTGTCGAGAACGCTGCCGACCAGCGGCCGCGGCACTCCAATGTCGAAATTAGGCTGTCGCCCCAGACCGGCCACCCCGGCGTTGGCGGCCGCGTACCATCCGTCGTC
>DASYNU010000297.1:0-55135 GCA_036008345.1 Bryobacteraceae bacterium | reverse complement strand
CAAGCCGGGAAGGGAGACGCGGAGCACGCCGGGAATGGGTTGATTTGCTGCGTTGAGCAACACGCGAGGAACCAACCGCGATGTTATGAGCAGCTTAGAAGGAGCAGCGGCGGCGAGGGATCGCAGCAGATCGTCGTCTTCTGGCCGAATGGCAGTGCAAGGGTCGCGATGTGCGATCTGGTCCGTTGGCTGGTTCACTTCTTCGTCGGCTACCTGCGCGGCGTCGGATCGCTGGTAAGCCACTAGCACACGCTCCAGACCGTCCAGCACCAACAGCCAGGGGCGGTTCTGAAGATGATGGAGCAGGCGTGCGCCGAGCTCCGGGGTCTTGAGTTTCTTGAAGGAGTCCAGCGGCTCGCCGGTAATATAGGCGAGAGCGTGCCGGCAGAAATCCGCCATGATGGCTCCCCGTTCATAGAAGGAGTACCAGAAGCGGCCCTCCCAGTCCGCCCGAATGCTTGGGGCGTGCTTCGTGATCCACTCCCAGGTGAGCATGCTCTTACCCGTGCCGCCAATGGCATCGAACAGAAGAACGGGGTGGGAGTCGGCGGGTACAGCCCAGTCATTAAGGACGTCGAGTTGAGCGCGTCGTCCGATGAACTGGTGGGAGCCGATGTAGCGCGGTTCGGCGTAGAGGGCTGGGGGCTTCGGGATGGGGTCGCCGTGCTTGGACTCGGGAGCGTCTGGCTTGAGGTGTGCGATTTCGTCTAGGTAACGCCGGAGGTCTGCGACCGCCTGGACGGCTTTTAGGGTGAACTCCTCAAGACTGTTGAACACTACATAGACGCAATGCACCTGCGAGCCCGGCCTCATTAATTTTGCGCGCTCGCGGAAAGCGTTCAGTTTTCCTCTTTTGACGGGGTCGATTTCAACGTCGGCTTCTTTCACCGGGTGGTCCGCTCCCATAATGAATTGCAGTCTCGGCCGATCGAGCCGCTGTGCCTCGTTGAACTCAAGCTCGGTAATGGAAAGTTCGTTGGGGTTACGGTCTGAGTCCTGCGGTGTCTGCCCATATTTGCGGCTAATGATGCAAATGAAGGCCGAAGCGTCCCGGACCATCTGAAGTGAGGAATCGACGACATCGACGTCCGCCCTTGCCGAGTCGTTTTCCATGGCGACATCAGCAAGCCTTTGGCCTCTGAGGGCCCCGATCAAGGCGGCCCGGTGCTCCTCCAGATCCGTGAAGGTGCTGGAAAGCATAATGCCGGGAATTAAGCGCGGCGCAGGACCATCTCGATTCGGCATTATGTCTAATATGGACGCAATTCGATGGATTTGCAAGGATCGCAAACGCTGCGCCAGGCGATCCGCCAGCTGAGATCGCTTCCACCAAGCGCTCCCCCCGGCGGAGCAAGAGTGCGTGCGCCATGATTGCTAAACTAGAGGGCAATGAGCGAACAGGAGCGCATGTCACGTCCTCTTTCCGAAGTGGATCCGGAAATTTATGAGCAGGTTCAGCATGAGGTGGAACGCCAGCATGGGCGGCTCGAGCTGATTGCCAGCGAGAACTTCACTTCCGAAGCTGTGCTGCAGGCTACCGGCAGTGTGTTCACGAATAAATATGCCGAGGGTTATCCGGGGAAGCGTTATTACGGCGGGTGCGAGTTCACGGACATCGTCGAAAATTTGGCTCGCGATCGAGCTAAGAAACTGTTCGGCGCCGAGCATGCCAATGTGCAGCCGCATTCCGGATCGCAGGCCAATCAAGCGGCGTTCTCCGCCGTGCTGAAACCCGGCGACACCATCCTGGGAATGAATCTGGCGCATGGCGGGCACTTGACGCATGGGCATCCGCTGAATTTTTCCGGCAAGACCTACAACGTGATTCCTTACGGCGTGCGGCGCGAGGACGAGCGGATTGACTATGACGAATTGGCCAGGCTGGCACTGGAACACAAGCCGAAGCTGGTAATCGCGGGCGGCAGCGCGTATCCGCGGATTATCGATTTCAAGCGTTTTCGCGAAGTGGCGGATTCGGTGGGCGCGCTCTTCCTGGTGGACATGGCTCACTTTTCGGGATTAGTGGCCGCGGGATTGTATCCGAATCCTTGCGAGTACGCCGATATTGTTACGTCCACCACGCATAAGACGCTGCGGGGTCCCCGCTCCGGGATGATTCTGTCAAAAGAGACCTATGCAGCCGCTATCGACAAGGTGGTGTTTCCGGGAGTGCAGGGCGGACCGCTGGTGCATGTGATCGCCGCGAAGGCGGTCTGTTTCCTGGAGGCGATGGCGCCGGAGTTCACGGTTTATCAAAAACAGGTGATTCGGAACGCGCAGGTGTTGGGCGAGGCGCTGGCGACGAAGGGCTTCCGCATTGTTTCTGGAGGAACCGATTCGCATCTGATATTGATGGACGTGTTTGCCAAGGGAATTCGCGGCAAGGAAGCGGAGAAGGCGCTGGATGAAGCGTATATCACGGCGAACAAGAACGCGATCCCGTTCGACGTGAATCCACCCCTGAATCCGAGCGGCATCCGATTGGGCAGTCCGGCGGTGACTACGCGGGGGTTCCGGGAAACGGAGATGCGCGAGGTAGCGGGGCTGATAGCGGAGGTGCTGGATAATATCAGCTCCGCGGATACGTTTGCATCGGTGCGGCGGCGGGTGACTGTGCTGGCGGAACGTTTTCCGTTGTATGGTTGGAAGTTGGCGGGCGCGCCGGCGTAACCCGCTCCACGGTTGGGGGCTCGGTAACGTCGGGGCTCGGTTGCGAAAAAAAATTGGGGACACGTCTGCTCCCGCTGAAGTTTGAAACAGCCGCGAACGCTAGCCCGGCATGTCCCCGATTTTTATATAACAATGTCTCTTCGGATTGTTCTGGACGCCCGCCGGGTGGCGGACTTCGGCATCGGCACCTACATCCGGAACCTGGTTCGTTCGCTCGGACGGTTGGACCACGCGAACCAATACACGCTGATTACGCCCGGGCCTGCGGTGCCTGAATTTGACGATCTGCCTTCCAATTTCGAAGTGGCCGTTTACGACAAGAAGGGCCGCCGCGCTGGTTTCACGCAGCTGGGTTTTACGGTGTTTCTACGCCGGTTCGCGGCGGATGTGTTCCATATTCCCTTGAACGCTGTCCCCTTGTGGATGCCCAAGCCGTATCTGGTGACTATCCATGATATGAGCACGTTGCTGTTTTCAAATCCGAAGGGTTATCGAAGTAATTTGCGGCTATTTTATCTGCGGCGCGGCCTGGCGCGCGCGGACCGCGTGCTGGCAGTGTCCAGCGCCACGCGCCGTGACGTAGAGACGGTGCTTCAGATTCCGGCCAGCCGCATTCAGGTGGTGCACAATGCCCCGGATCCAACCTTCAGCCAAAACCCGGCGCGGTCCTCGGCCGAGATACAGCGCGTGCTGGATCGCTATCGCATCCACTATCCATTTCTGCTTTATGTGGGACGAACCAATCCGCAGAAGAACATTCCGCGGCTGGTGGAAGCATTCGCGGTGCTGCGCGGCGAACTGCGGGAGGAAGCGCGTTACCGGGATCTGCGGCTGATTATTATCGGCGACGAGATTGCGCGGCATCCGGCGCTCCGGCATGCGGTGATTCAAAGCCGCGTGGAAGATAGCGTGCGGTTTCTTGGATTCGTTCCCATTGAAACATTGCGAGCCTTCTACCAAGCCGCTTCCGCGTTCGTGTTTCCGTCTTTGTACGAGGGGTTCGGCTTACCGCCGCTGGAAGCGATGGCTTGCGGGACGCCGGTGGTGTGCTCGCATGTCAGCTCGTTGCCGGAAGTGGTGGGAGATGCGGCGTTGATCGTGAATCCGGAGAACGTATTCGATATAGCGCGCGGTATGCAGGAAGTGCTGCTGAATAACGAACTCAGGAGCGGGCTGATTGAGCGAGGGCTGGAACAAGCCCGCAAGTTCAGTTGGGAGCGTACGGCCGCGCAGGTACTGCAGAATTACGAAGAAATCACCTCATATAAGAAGCGGCCGCGTTGACTCGAGGGGAGCTTGCGGTCTCTCTCGCGGCCCAGCCATAAGACTCGGGCCTGGATGAGCCCGGGGAGCTCGCTACGGGATATGCGGATATGTTCCCATTGGTCCGGGTTCTGGAGCGAGGCTTCGGTAACCAGGTAATAGCAGCGAGCTCCGGGGCGCAAATACCGTAGCACCACTTCTACCACGTCTCCACTTCGCTCCACGACGTAGAGGCCCTCGGGTGAGGGTTTGGTACGCACGCGCTCGGAGGTATCCAGCAGAGCGATGTCGTAGCGTGCCAGCGTCACACTCATTTGAGGATCTGGAGCCAGACGCGCCATCACCAGGCCCGGCAATATTGTTCCGGTTGGGAGCGGGGTAGGAAAGCGGCGATGCTGGTCGATTTTGGGTTGCCAGAGAATGCCGGGGCCGATGGGTGTTTCGAGGAACGGGACTTCGAAGGCGGGCTCCAAGGTCTTTCGACTCTTGAGGTTACTGTCGAGATCTTCTAGAGAGGCGAGGTCCAGGATGGATATATGAAAGACATTTAATATAGAATCTGATACTTCGATTGAGAGGTTCTTCACCCCTTTGAGCACATTATGCACATGGGGCTGCGACATTCCAATCAAACGAGCGAATCCTCTCTCCGTCAAGTCGCCGTTGTGGATGCGATCCCGGACGTAAGCGAGCAAACGAAGCTGGGCGTCCCGGAAGGTCAAATTGGCTTGCCCCCATATTTCCCATGGAAATAGGGCCAGAAGGAATAAGAAACTCCAGGGCGACATATTACTCTGGACATAAGCCGATTCTGGAAGTTATAGACCCTATCTAAATAAAAGACAACGTTACCTTTGTCCTACTCTCTCCTGAGGTGAAGCACAATTTCGCCCTAGGATGCGGTAGTGTATTGCGTTGACGCATCCTTTGGGCGCGCTGAGACTGTAAGTCGGCACAAATCACTCGGTTGCCTTTCCGAGTCCATGAGAAGAGGATGATTTTAATGGAATGGACCAGATCAGAAACATTGGCGCAGGCCGCCCCGGGGTGTAATACCTGCCTCGGGATGGGGTTGCGGATCGGTAGGCATGAGACTACTCATCCCTGCAATTGCGTACTGCGCGCCATTTTCCGGGCCTGCTTTGAGCATTTTCGCGACTGCGTGAGCCGGGAAAGGTATATCAGCAAAGTGACGCTCGATCCGTTGCCGGGTAAGGATCGGAGAGGCGCCTGGGGCCGCAAGTCAGAGGAATTTTCGGCCGACTTTTGCCTGATAAGTAGACGAACGTTGACGGAGCCGGAGTTCGACATTTTCAAGTACCACTTCCTGCTGGGGGCGGACTGGAAGCTGTGCTGCCGCAAACTCAAAATGGACCGCGGGAACTTTTTTCACGCGGTGTATCGAATTGAGCAGAAGTTGGGGCGCGTGTTTCGGGAGTTGGAACCATACTCGCTGTTTCCGATTGACGATTACCTGCACGGTCCGGTGAAGGGTGTGAAAAGCTGCCTGGCGGAGGCTAGTGTGGCGCCGGTGCGGCCGCCGTTGCGGGCGGCGTAGTGGCTAGTTGCTGGTGGCTGGTTGCTGGTGGAGGGGTCGGCCGCTGCCTTATTCGAATTGTTTTCGGAAGCCGGCGAATTGCTGTTTGAGATCTTCTAGTTCATGACGTAGTTGAGCGATCTCGGCTTCTAACGCCGCCATTCGGTCGTGGCGCGGCGGAGCGGGAGGCTCGGGTTCGTTTTGAGAAACAGCGGGAGGGCCGGAGAGCAGGTGGGCGAAGCGGCTCTCCTTTTCGCCGGGACGCCGGTCGAGCTTGGTCATCAGCTCGGGCAGGCGATCGATCACGGACTGCACCTGCTCCAGGTCGTCAAACGGATGCATGCGTTCGGCCCGGGTGCGCAGTTCGCCCAGCGTCTGAGGGCCGCGCAGCATCAGTTCGCAAAGAACAGCGAGCTCCCGCCGGCCGAGATTCAATCTCTCGGAGATGCGGTGGGCGTATTTCTGGACGCGGCTGCCGGCGCCGGTGATGGCGAGCAGCAGACCTTTGTCGCGTAGAGAATGGAGCGCCTGTTGGACGGTCTCTTCATCGAAATTGACAGTAGGGTCGCGGTTGGATTTCTGGTTGCAGGCATTTACTAGCGCGTTGAGGGAGAGCGGATAATACTCGGGTGTAGTGATCTCCTTCTCGAGTAGGGAGCCGAGCACTCGCACTTCGACCGGGTGAAGCAGCAGATCCATCGTTTTAGTTTTGCATGACTGAACCCGTTTTTCCGTTTCTCGTTTCTCGTTAGGAACTATCGAGCGCGCTTAACGGGAAACGAGAAACGAGAAACGACGCGGGGCTATAAGGGTTTGGGGCCAAGCGTTCGATGAACTGTTAGGCTCAAACCATGAACATCGCGAGACATTGCATCGTCAAGCCCGGGAGTAAACTCCGGCTCAAAGACCGCGATCCTGACGATACGTTCGGGATACGGCGCGACGAAAAGAAGCACCAAAAAATGATCGGCAGGCTGCGCGAGCTGCAGCACTTGCTCTACGCCGATAAACGCTACGCGCTGCTGATCGTGCTGCAGGCCCTGGATGCCGGCGGCAAAGACGGGACCATACGGCACGTTATGTCGGGTGTGAATCCACAGGGCTGCGATGTGCATTCGTTCAAGGCGCCATCTAGCGTGGAGCTGGGTCACGATTATTTGTGGCGGATTCATCAAGCCGTGCCGCCGCTCGGCAACATTGGGATTTTCAATCGTTCGCATTATGAGGATGTGCTGATTGTGCGGGTGCATCGGCTGGCGCCCGCGGAGGTGTGGGAGAAGCGCTACCGTCAGATCAACGAATTCGAACGAACGCTGACGGAGAATGGGGTTACCATCCTCAAATTCTTCCTGCATATCAGTAAGGATGAGCAGAAGCGGCGGTTCGAGGCGCGCATGCACGACACCACCCGCAATTGGAAGTTATCGCTGCCCGATTTCGAGGAGCGGCAACACTGGAACGAGTATCAGGACGCTTATGAGGACGCTCTGAGGAAGTGCAGCACCGACCGGGCGCCCTGGTACGTGATTCCAGCGGATCGGAAGTGGCTGAGGAATCATGTGATTGCCGAGTTGATTGTGAACGCGCTGGACGATATGAAACTAAAGTATCCAGCTCCCACGGTCGATGTTTCCAAAGTAGTGCTCTCGTGATTGACGACCCATCAGCATTCCGCACCAAAGAGCAAGTCCTGTTTGATCTTTCCAAGGCCATGGGATTCTCGCCTATGTCCTTGGAAGCGAATCGGCTAGGGCGCCTTTCCGGAGAGCAGTTCAAACAGTTTATCGGGCGCTGCCTGAATCCGGCCGGAATAGCGGTGCTTTCCGCGATCGCGCCTTTCTTGTTGTGGATAGCGCTGACGGGCATGCGCGAGCACGTCTCCTTCGTTGCTGCCATCAACATCTTTATTGGCCAATTGATGCACCTGAGCGAGATGGCGGAGAAACAAGGAAAGATTGCGACGCTGGTGACGGTGGTTACCATTTTGGCAGGGCTGGGCTTCGCCGCCTATAACATCATGCGCTTTTCGCCGGGGATGTACTTCGATCTGTTGGCACGCGAGGTAGTAGCAAGAGAAGGGCGCGTGATTGCACGCGAAGAACAGACCATGCGGCCGAACGGACGCGATCCTATCGAAGTGTATTATTTCGACTCCAAAAACAACAGGTACGACGTGAACCACGCTTGTTATAAGGCGTTGGAGAACGGGTCTACGTACCTGATGTACGTGCTTCCACGCAGTGGAGTGCTGGTATCGATGGAGCCGAAGATTACTCGGGCCGACATGCCCGCTACACCTCGAGCCGGATTGGTACAAGAACCTACGCCGCCTGCTCAAGTTTCGATTTGATTCGCGACACCGAACTGGTTCTGAGTTCGTGGTAGCGCTCCCTGCCGGTCGCGGTTCGGCTACGCGCTTTCAGCGTCCGGGCCGACCACCTTCGTAGGGCGCGGCCAATGCCTGGAACTGCATTCCGTTGAAATCGTACAACAGCCGGATTTGTTGGATTCCGTCCTTACGGACGGTGCCAGTCCACAAACAGCCCTTGTTTGTCCAAACCAGCCGCTTGTCGTCCATGCCGGCCCAGTCCCACCCGCTTGTGTCCGCCACGAGTTCCCCGCAACTTAGCCGATATCCGCGGCGGGGTTCGTACCGAAGCTCCCAACCGTCCCCCGCGGGACGTACGAATTCCAGCCGGCCGTTGAAGCGCGCCCGCAAATCTTCGATGGTCCAGCCTGCTCGCACAAGCCGTGCGCCATATAGCGACGGTGCGGGAGGATCGGACTCCACTCGCCGAACCTCCTCGCTCTCTCGATCATCGGGATGCGGCTCACCGCATTGGATGGAGTAGTCGCGCTTGTTCACAAACCAACCGCCCTGTACGCCACCGGGATAATAAGCGATCGCTTTCAGATAAGGCGTGCGGGACACAACCGTCCAATACTGAGTCTGCGAGGTTTTGTTGACGTACTTCTGCGCGCTGTAGAGAAAATGTTTGCCGTCAGGAGACAGGTCGCACGTTTCGATATCGATCCGCCCGCGCATCCATTGTCCGAGCGTAAACTCGTCTTTACGGAGGTCCCATAGCAGCGTGCAGACGGACTTGGCCGTGCCATGCCGGATCACCAAGCCCACGTGCGCCTCGCGAGCCAGCAAAACATGCAGACGGGCAAACGTGGGCAGCACTCAGCTTGCCAGACTGCGCTTTTGCTTGATCTCAGCTAGCAGGCGCTCCACTTCATCCTGTTTTTCGAGCGAGGCTAGCTGATCCTCCACAGTGTCGGCGGTTAACTCGGCCTTGGCTTGGCTGAGCGCTTCGTTGCGCTGTACTTTACTCTTCATGCGATCGAATGCAGCGGAGCTGGAATCGTTTCCAATGGCCATGCGGGCATCGCCGGCCTTGTTCAAAGCGCGGGCGCGGCGATGCTGGGCGATCAGAACATCGCTCTTGGCTTGTGCTTCGGTTAGTTTTTGCTCCAGCTTGTGCAAGGCGGATTTTAGATTCTCCACCTGCACGGTTTGGTCGGCCACCTGCTGCCCGAAGTTTTCGGCCAGCGCCTTGAAACTCAACGAGCGCTCCAGCGCGCCGCGAGCCAGGCCGTCCTGTTTCTTATCTACCGCCAACTCGGCCTTATGGACCCATTCGGCGGTTTTATCCTGGTTGTCTTTCCGTTTCTTTTCGAGCAGGTGCTGGTCGGCGATGGCGATAGCCACCTGGGTCTTGACCTGCAGGAGTTGATTTTGCATGTCGAGAATCACCTGCTTGATCATCTTTTCCGGCTCCTCGGCCTTGTCGATCAGATCATTCAGATTGGCTCGAACTAGTGTTGAGACTCGCTCCATTAATGCCATATAAAACCTCGTTCCTTGTTTCTTGTTTCTGGTTTCTGGTTTTCACAGAAAAGCACCGACTCCCTTACGGTCGCGGTTCGGCAGTGCTCTTGTCGCCGATCGCCTTTACTTTTCCTAGTAGGTCGGACATTTTCATGCCCGAAAGGGTTTCGAACAGGGCCGGGATCTGGGCGGCCATTTGTGTGATGTCGCCGGTGATTTTGTGCATGCCGGCTGAATCGCCATTGCCGGTGGAGACGATGGTGATTTTGTCGATGTTCGAGAGCGGCGCGGACAGTGCCCGTACTACTTCCGGCAATCCGGTGAGCAGCTTGTCGATTACCGCGGCCTGGTTGTATTCCTGGAAGGCCTGGGCTTTCACGTTCATGGCTTTGGCTTCGGCCTCGCCTTTTTTCAAGATGATTTCGGCTTCGGCTTCGCCCTGCGCCCGGATAGCGAAGGCATGACCTTCGGCTTCGGCCGTAAGGCGCATTTTTTCGGCGGATGCCAGCGTCTCGATACGTCCGCGTTCCACTTCGGCTACTTTCAACGTGGAAGCGATCAGCTCGTTTTCGCGGCGCTTGATTTCGGCTTCCGCAACTTTGATCTGTTGTTCCTTTTCCACCTGCTGGATCTTCACCTGCTCGGCTATCACTTGCTGCTGCATGATATTGGTCTGGATGTCGTAGGCCTTGTCAGCCTGCGCTTGCTGCTTCTTGGTGGTTTCGAGATACAGCGCTCTTTTAACATCCAGATCGCGCGTGGCTTCGGCCTGCTTGGCCTGCGACAAGGTTTCGGCGAGGACGCGTTCTTGATCCGCCTGGGCCCTAGCGACGGCGGCTGCGCGCGTAGCTTCGGCGCGTTTGATGGCGGTGTCGCGTTCGGCTTCGGCGGCGGCGATATCGGCATCGCGTTTGATGCGCGCAATATCCGGACGTCCCATATTCGAGATGTATTCGTTCTTGTCACGAACTTCTTTAATGGTGAAGGAAATAACTTCGAGGCCCATCTTGCTCATGTCGCCGGCGCAAGTGCCGCGCATGCGGTCGCCCACCATCTCCGGTTCTTTCACAATCTGTTCGACCGAAAGCTGGCCGATGATTCCGCGCAGATGGCCCTCCATCACCAGGCGGATCAGAGCCTCGCGGTCCTGATCGGTTTTGGAGAGAAATTGCTCGGAAGCGGTCTTGATGGATTCCGGATCCGACTTCACTTTGATCTGCGCCACAGCTTCCACAGTCACCGCCACGCCCTGTTTCGTATACAGATCCTGCGGGGGCGCGACATCGAAGGACATCAACTCGAGCGACAGCTCGCGATAACTTTGCAGCATGGGCAAAATCAGGGTACCGTGGCCGATGACAATCCGGGTGCCGCGGAAGCCGTAAACTACCAGCGCTTCGTTGGGTCCGGCTTTTCGATAGAGCCGGGCGAACATCGCCATGAGGAACAGGATGGCTAAAACCATCAGTCCGACGATGATGATTACCTCCGAGATCAACATTTCAATTCTCCTTGTGGTCCGAGGAACCCGGACCGGCAGTCTCAGTAAGTTCTTCCCAACGGCGCACGTACGCGATGCCTTTTTCGTATCGCGTGACCACTACTTCGACGCCCTTAGCGATTGCCTCGCCGTTCTCACCGCGGATGGCGGCGGCGCGGCGCGCTCCGGCCTGCGAAAAGATCATCTCGCCGGTGCCACCCTCGCACACCGTGCTGCTGACGCTTCCCAGCACGCCGATCATGTCGTAATCCTCCGGGTCGAGCTCCTTTTCGTCGGCTAACAACACTTTCACCAGGAACCAGAAGACCGCGGCTGCTCCGCCCAGCCCGCTCAGAGACGCGATGCCGAAGGCCAGCAATGCCCAAATGTTCGAGTAGCGCGTGAGCAGGTAGCCAGTGCCGCCGAACCAGGCGAGAAAAGCCGCCAAGGTCCCGAAATTCACGGGCGAGTTTTGGCCGCCGCCGTGACCTGCGTGAAAATGCAAGCCCGGAACATGCAGAAATCCGAAACCGGCTATGAAGGAAATCAGGCTGAACACAAAGCCGATCAAGAAGCAGCCGAGATAGAAGCTTTCCCAACTCATATCGCTTGCCTCCTGTTTGTAAATACAGGCGTTGTAGGTTCGGATTCCGGGCGGAGCACCTGAAAGAGACGGTCCGACAATCCCGGCGTATCGAGGATGGCTTCCAGCAGCAACAGACACTTGCGCGAATCGTCATGCCGGGCGAGTGTAAGCAGCGCCTGGCTCATTTCCGGATCGCGCCGAAAACGTTCCGAGCCATCGATGAGCCAGAGGTCCAGTTGATCCTCAATGCCCCGCACGTCGGAGATGAGCTCGGTGTGAAAACCTTCCGGATCGTCCACCAGGTAGCCCGGATGGACCTTGAAGAATCGCGCCAGCAGCATGCGCGTGGAGTTGGTCAGGTGCGGGCGGGCGCCGCTTTCGATCTGCGACAGATACGACTGGCTGATGGACTGGCGCAGATCTTTTTTGAGCGCGCGGACCACCTCCTGCTGGGTCAATTCGCGATCCAGGCCGCGGAGGGTGCCTTCCACCTGGCGGAGGTAGCGGAGTTTTTCACCGAGCCTCATATTGCAATCCGAGATAATGGTATTGCATATTGCAATTATTGTCAAGGGGGGGGCGGCCTGGCTCGGTTCTCCCGTTCTTCGGTTCTTCGGTTCGGTGGCCACGGGTCCACTATGCCGGGGATGACGACGTAACCGATCCGCGGCAACCGATGAACCGAAGAACCGATGAACTGAGGAACCGTCGGGCTGCACCTCGAAAGAGGTGGAGCGCGATCAGAGACTTTTTCTTCCTTCGGGGCACCCCTTGTTCAGAGGCTTGCGAATGCCCCAACGAGGGTTGCTCCTTGTAATTGCTGCTCTAATTCTTAATTTGGCTCCGTGTTTCGGACAACCGGTATCCGGAGACGATCGGCTTAGTCACGCGTTAGCCAATCCACTCTTCTTCAAGGGCCAAGAAGGGTATATCTCTATGACTCGCGATGCGAGGGCATACTTCTTTAAGGACCGCGTGGTGTATAAAATCCATGGGTTGGCCATTCAGGCTGAATTTCTGGGGGTAAGCACGAATATCCATCCTCAAGGCGAGGAGCCCCAGGCTGCCGTGGTCAACTTTCTGGTTGGCAACCAGCCGCAAGATTGGTGGACCAATCTCCCGACTTACGGGCGAGTGGTGTATCACGGCATTTACCGGGGAATCGACTTAGAATTTGGCTTCGCAGGTTCGCGCTTGAAATCCGAGTACGCGATCGCGCCAGGCGGTGACCCAAGTCTCATTCGCCTGAGCTACACGGGGCTAGGGCCTCCGGATATCGATGCGCAAGGCGATCTTAGATTTAGGTCGGAGCTGGGCGAATTTCGGGAAGACAGGCCGGCGGCCTTTCAGTGGATCGGATCCACTCGCATTGATGTTCCGGCAGAATACAAAATCTTGAAGGACGGCGGAGTTGGCTTTGAGCTGGGCGGGTATGACCCAACACTTCCACTAATTATCGATCCGGTGGTGGTATACAGCTCCTACTACGGCGCACAAGGGGACACGGCGGCAACCGCGGTGGCGGTGGATTCGAACGGGAACGCTTACGTGACTGGTTGGACGGACTCGACGGATCTTCCAACGTCGAGCTCAGTACAAGGATTCAATGCCGGGAGTGTGGACGCGTTTGTTATGAAGTTGAATTCGGCCGGCAACACGCTACTATACGCCACTTACATTGGTGGATCCGGAGATGACCGCGGGTACGGCATCGCGGTAGATGGAGGGGGGAACGCTTACGTAACCGGTACGACGACATCCGGGAACTTTCCCTTGAAAGTGCCGCTTCAAAGCACGCTCTCGGGCGGGCGCGATGCTTTTGTGCTGAAGTTAAACGCCGCGGGAGACAGCCTGACATTCAGTACATATTTAGGCGGCGCAGGAACGGAAACCGGCTACGGAATAGCGCTGGATTCGCAGGGCAATGCCTACGTAACGGGCGATACCACATCCTCGAATTTTCCGACGCTGACTCCCTTCCAGGCATCCAACGGCGGGGGCCAAGATGCATTTGTATCCAAGATCACTCCGGCGGGTGTCATGGTGTACAGCACCTACCTGGGGGGAAGCGGGAACGAGCACGCAGCTGCGATCAGCGTGGATTCATCCGGCAGCGCCTATATCACCGGGGGAACCTTTTCCACCAACTTCCCTACCGCTACTCCTTTCCAAGCTGCCAATGCTGGTGGCCAGGATGCCTTCGTCACCAAGTTGAGTTCAGGAGGGAACAGCTTGGTTTACAGTACGTATCTGGGTGGCAGCGGGGGCGCTTTAGGCGCTCCGGAAGCGGGCGCGGGAATCGCAGTGGATACGCTGGGGCATGCATTCGTGGTTGGTAGCACTAGCTCGATGAATTTTCCGCTTGCCGCGGCTGTTCAACTGGTTTTCGGTGGGGGGGCGATGAACGCTTTCATCTCAGAGTTCAATGCTTTTGGAACAGGTTTAGTTTACAGCACCTATTTCGGAGGCAGCACCCAGGATTACGGCCAGGCCATAGCAGTGGACTTGGCGGGCAACACCTACGTGGCGGGTTACACCGGGTCGGCAGACATGCCCACTGTGGCTCCGCTACAAGTCAGCCTGCTGGGCTCATACAACGCTTTTGCCCTGATCATTGGCCCGTCGGGAGCCGCTTTGAATTTCGCCACGTACTATGGCGGGAGCGGACTGGATGCAGCCAATGGGGTCGCGCTGGATCCATCCGGCAACATGCTTGTGGTAGGGCAGACCAGTTCCGCCAATTTTCCGATCGTGGGAGGGGTTCAAGCTTCGTTGCTTGGCAGCTTCGAGGCGTTCCTGGTCAAACTCAATCCCGGTATTGCGCAGCCGGACTTCACGCTCAGCATGTCTCCGAGCTCACAAAATGTCGCGCCGGGGGGCAATGTCAACTACACCGTCACAGTGACGGCCGTGAATGGCTTCACTGGCGCCGTGAATTTCGGCGTGTCGGGATTGCCGGCTGGTGTGACGGGAACTTTCAATCCCACGTCGATAGTAGGCTCGGGAACCACGACGCTCACAGTCAGCGCGGCTTTAGGCGCCCAGGTTGGCAGCTCGACAGCCACGGTGACGGGGACAAGCGGAACCGATAGTCACAGCACTTCGGCGTCTTTGGTGGTTAGCAGCCCGTCTACGGCAAGCTTCGTCAAGCTGGACACCACCACGCAGGGGAATTGGATAGGAGTTTACGGGACCGATGGCTACGTTGTGATTGGGGATTTGACGTTGAACCCGTCTTATGTGACGCCGGTGGCGTCCGGGGAGACGCAGGCTGTGTGGGTGGCTTCCACCAGCGACGTACGGGCTTTGCAGAAAGCCTCCAATCCAGCGGACCGCGTCGCTGGGTTGTGGTGGACGTACAACACATTCACGATAGATCTGAATATTACCGACAGCAACACGCATCAAGTAGCGCTGTACTGCTTGGATTGGGACTCGACCGCCAGGCGGGAGAAGGTGGACGTACTGGATGCTAATGGAAATGTGCTGAACACGCAAAGCCTGACCAGCAGTTTCAATGCGGGAGTGTATCTGGTGTGGAACCTGAGCGGCCACGTGAAGCTGCGCGTGACGGTGACGGGCGGACCAAACGCTGTCGCCACCGGGTTGTTCGTAAGTACCGTCAGCGCTAATCCAGTATTGAGTATCAGCAAAATGCACGCCGGGAACTTCACCCAAGGTCAACAGAATGCGACCTACACGGTGAAGGTGTCGAACCCGAGCGGCGCCGGGGCCACGAGTGGAACGGTGACCATGACCGAAACGGTGCCGTCGGGGCTGACCTTAGTGTCGATGTTGGGAACGGGCTGGACCTGCGTTTCGACGAATTGCACACGCAGCGATGCGCTGGCGGGAGGGAGCAGCTATCCGGCGATAACGGCGACGGTGAAGGTAGCGGCCAACGCGACGTCTCCGCAGGTAAACCAGGTAAGCGCGTCCGGCGGCGGATCAGCCACGGCGAACGCGAGCGACTCGACGCTGGTCGGCTCCAATAGTTCAGCAACTTTTGTGAAGCTGGACACCACCACGCAAGGGAGTTGGATAGGAGCGTACGGAGCCGATGGCTATATTGTGATTGGGGATTTGACGCTGAACCCGTCCTACGTGACGCCGGTGGCGTCCGGGGAGACGCAGGCTGTGTGGGTGGCTTCCACCAGCGATGTGCGGGCCTTGCAGAAAGCCTCCAATCCAGCGGACCGCGTCGCTGGGTTGTGGTGGACGTACAACACATTCACGATAGATCTGAATATTACCGACAGCAACACGCATCAAGTAGCGCTGTACTGCCTGGATTGGGACTCGACCGCCAGGCGGGAGAAGGTGGACGTACTGGATGCTAATGGAAATGTGCTGAACACGCAGAGCCTGACCAGCAGTTTCAATGGCGGGGTGTATCTGGTGTGGAATTTGAGTGGCCACGTGCAGCTACGCGTGACGGTGACGGGCGGACCAAACGCGGTAGCCACCGGATTGTTTCTCAGCCCATTGGCCGGTACCGCTCCGGTGTTGAGTATCAGCAAAACGCACAGCGGCAACTTCACTCAAGCTCAGCAGAATGCCACCTATACGGTGACGGTGTCGAATGCCAGCGGCGCTGCGGCCACCAGTGGAACGGTGACGATGACCGAGACGGTGCCGTCGGGGCTGACCTTAGTGTCGATATCGGGAACGGGCTGGACCTGCGTTTCGACAAGCTGCACACGCAGCGATGCGCTGGCGGGAGGGAGCAGCTATCCGGCGATAACGGCGACGGTGAATGTAGCGGCCAACGCGACGTCTCCGCAGGTAAACCAGGTAAGCGCGGCCGGCGCCGGATCGGCCACGGCGAACGCGAGCGACTCAACCGTCGTAATCTCGAAGGGATCGGCGGCAACTTTTGTGAAGCAGGACACGACAACGCAGGGGAGTTGGAAGGGAGTGTATGGAGCTGACGGCTATGTAGTGATTGGGGATTTAACTCTGAACTCGTCTTATGTCACTCCGGTGGCATCCGGGGAGACGCAGGCAGTGTGGGTGGCTTCCACTAGCGACGTACGGGCCTTGCAGAAAGCCTCTAATCCAGCGGACCGCGTCGCTGGATTGTGGTGGACGTACAACACATTCACGATAGATCTGAATATCACCGACGCTAACACGCATCAAGTTGCGCTGTACTGCCTGGATTGGGACTCGTCGGCCAGGCGGGAGAAGGTGGACGTACTGGATGCTAACGGCAACGTGCTGAACACACAGAGCCTGATCAGCAGCTTCAATGGCGGAGTGTATCTGGTGTGGAATCTGAGCGGTCACGTGCAGCTACGTGTGACACAGACGGGGGGACCAAACGCGGTAGTCACAGGATTGTTTCTCAGCCCATTGGCCGGGACCGCTCCGGTGTTGAGTGTCGGCAAAACGCACAGCGGCAACTTTACTCAAGCTCAGCAGAATGCGACTTATACGGTGACGGTGTCGAATGCCAGCGGCGCTGCGGCCACCAGCGGAACGGTGACCATGACCGAGACGGTGCCGTCGGGGCTGACATTAGTGTCGATGTTGGGAACGGGCTGGACCTGTGTTTCGACAAACTGCACACGCAGCGATGCGCTGGCGGGAGGGAGCAGCTATCCGGCGATAACGGCGACGGTGAACGTGGCGGCCAACGCGACGTCTCCACAGGTAAACCAGGTAAGCGCGACAGGCGCCGGATCGGCCACGGCAAACGCGAGCGACTCAACCGTCGTAATCTCGAAGGGTGCGGCGGCGACCTTTGTGAAGCTGGACACGACAACGCAGGGGAGTTGGCATGGGGTGTATGGCGCGGACGGCTACGTTGTGATTGGGGATTTGACGCTGAACCCGTCCTATGTGACGCCGGTGGCATCGGGTGAGACGCAGGCAGTGTGGGTGGCTTCCACCAGCGATGTACGGGCATTGCAGAAGCCCTCGAATCTATCGGATCGGATCGCGGGGTTATGGTGGACGTACAACACATTCACGGTGGATGTGAATATCACCGACGCTAACACGCATCAAGTAGCGCTGTACTGCCTGGATTGGGACTCTACGGCAAGACGGGAGAAGGTGGACGTATTGGACGCTAATGGAAACGTGCTGAACACCCAGAGCCTGATCAGCAGCTTCAATGGCGGAACGTATTTGGTGTGGAACCTGAGCGGCCACGTGCAGCTACGCGTGACGGTGACGGGCGGACCAAACGCTGTAGCCACCGGATTGTTCTTCCACTAAGGGGCGCGCGAACTAAGCGCCGCGCTGTTTACCAGCCTCTACGTTGATTAGTTCGCTGACAACGAAAAGCGGACGGTTCTTGGCTTCCAGATACAGGCGGCTTAGATATTCGCCGATCAAACCCAAGAGAATAGTCTGTACACCGCCGATCAGTAAGAACACTATCATGAGGCTGGTCCAGCCCGGAAAGGGCTTAAAAACAATCCACCAGAAAAGAGTCAGCACGATCAGGATTACCGCCAGCGCGCATAGAAACGCTCCCAGGTACAGGCCGACGCGCAGTGGCCGGATGGAAAACGACGTGACGGCGTCCAACGCCAAAGTGACCATGCGGCGAAACGGGTAGTGGGTGTGTCCGGCGAAACGCGGCGCGCGGTCGTAAGGCATGCGGACATGCGAGAATCCGGTCCAGGCAATCATGCCTCGGATGAAACGCTGCCGCTCAGACATACTTCGAAGCACATCCAGGACACGGCGGCTGATCAGTTGAAAGTCGCCGGTATCTCTCGGAATAGCTACATCGCTTAATTTCTCCAGAACCCGATAAAACAGGGCGGCGGTGGTTCGTTTTAGGAGGGACTCGCCGGCTCGAGACCTGCGTTGACCGTAAACGATTTCAGCTCCGCTATCCATAAGGCGCAGCATTTCGGGCAAGAGCTCCGGCGGATCTTGCAGGTCCGCGTCGAGGATGAGGACGCGCTCTCCCTGGCAATAAGACAAGGCTGCCGTGAGTGCCAGTTGATGCCCGTGATTGCGCGAGAGGTTGGCACCCAGTATGTGATGATCATCGGCCGCTAGATTGCGAATGGTCTCCCAGGTGCTGTCCGTGGAGCCGTCGTTGACGAGAACGATCTGGTAGCTTTCGCCAACCGATGCGCGGCACGCGGCTGTCACCCTCCGGTGTAGTTCCGGAAGGTTCTCCTTTTCGTTGTAGCAGGGGATGGCAACCGACAAAGCCGTCATATAGGCAAGCGCATTTATTCGAAGCGCGAAGTGGCCACGATCATGGTGAACGGAACCCGTAGCATGTCGGAAAGGATCGTGGTCTCAACGGAACCTTCCGCAGTAAACAACCGCCGGTAGTGCTCAGCATCGCGTATGTGGCGGCCGCGATCGTGATCATTTAGGAATTTCGCAATCGGGGACTGGCCTGGAACATAGCATGGATCAATCGTAACCAAACGCCCTCCCGGCCTGAGCACACGGCGGGCGAGTTTGAGCGCGGCCCGCGCCTGGACGTCATTCAAATGATGCAGGACTCCGGATGAGATTGCCAAGTCGAACGTTGCGAATTGGGAGAGGTCAACGGTTGTGAGGTCGGAGCAAAGAAAGGTCCCGCGAGCGCCATATCGAGCGCGGGCCGCGCGGATGTATCCCGAATTGATATCCACACCGACGTACGAAACTCCTTCGGGGAGATGCGCGAGACTGGCTCCGGTTCCGCAACCTAGATCGATGATCCGCTCGCCGGGGCATGGCTTGGCAAAAACCTCGAGGAATCGCCCATGACCTTCGGGCGCTCCGACCATCCACTGATACAGATCAAAGATAGAGGCGAGCGATAACGCCGATTTGGCAAGATTTGCAATGGCCACTGGGAATTAACCTACATCTCACCGAGAATGCCTGCACCACAAACGAACTAGCCGACGGTGATTGGACGTCATTGCACTTAATATCTCATTTTTTCCACGCGGGTTCCTCTACCAGGATCCGCCTAGCCAGAGTGCCGAAGGTGAATTCAGAACAGACGCGCTGCTGCAGGTAGCGGGAGACGTCGCGGCGCTTGCGCGGGTTTGCGAGGTGTTCTTCCACCAGCGAATTTAGATGATCAACGCTGCGGTACATCACCTGGTCACCGATGTCGCCCATGCTTTGGTGGAAGTCTTCCTTGTAATCGAACAGGACTAAACCTCCGCAAGCGAAGCAGCCCATGATCTTCGGCGAAATCCCGGAATTGTATCCGAGATTCACGATATCCACGATGACGTCGCTGTTCATGAATAGCAGCGGCAGCTCGGTAAAATAATCCAGGCATTTCCGGAACCTCATCTTGTAGTGATCGCGAAGCGTGGCAATGCTGTCGGGTTCCACGAAGTTGCCATAGAAATCGAAGTCCCGCTTCAGCCCGGTCAAAACGCCCAGGCGCACGTCTGTATTGCCCACGGTTTCGATTTCCTCGTGCATGAACTGCCAGAAGAACGAGTGATTCGGATCCAGCCGCAGGCGCTTGCGAACGGCTGGATCCAGCGCGTTGAGCTCGGCTTGAATCAGGTCCCACAGACATTCGGTGAGCCGGCTTTTCTTAGCAGCCAGCACGCGCTCCTGGATGGCCGTGAGGTCAGGGTCGTTGCGGAAGGGCAGATTCTGCGCGCCTTTTACGTACACGTTACCCGCAAACGCCATGCGGGTTCGGAAGGCGCTGGCGGAAGGCGTGCGATAGCCATAGCGGACGTAGTTCGGATAGGCGGGTTGCAGGAAAAACCGAACTTTATCGCGATCCATCACGCCCAACCGGTCAAGCTCGGCGATGTGGCCGCGATCCGGCGAGTAGTGCAAGTACAAGGGATGATCCAGCGCTTTCCTGAGGCGGCGGATAGAACCTCCGGCAGACTCGGCAGGCGTAGCAGGAAGCGGCCCCAGGATTTGTTGGGGAAGCTGCAGCAATCCGTGATCCCACAACATAATGGTTGGGATCTGAAGGATATCCTTAAAAATATTTTCGTGCTTGGGGGTGTTGCACTGCAGCGCATACAACGCATTGGGAAGCGAGATGGCAACATCCGGCCGGAACGACTTTAGAGTTTGGATGGTATCGCTGATGTAGACTTCATTTTGAGTAATCAAACTGCCCACGCGCAGATCGAACACGGTTGCGCCGAGCGCACGCAGCTCATCGCTCATTTCCACGGCGAAGTTATAATCGATTCCGCCGAACCAGGGATGCGGCGGCAGCGTGGTGACAACCCGCAAGCCGCTCAGCGCGCCGCTCATCGTTCCTCCCTCACCTTTCCTCCCTCACCTTTCCTCCCACCAGCGGAGCGCGCGGCGCGCCACCAGCCGGCTGACGTGCAGGGCGAAGCCGGGCAAGCCGATGATGCGCGTGATCAGCTTGCGTGGCGGCGCGCTGGGCTTTCCGAAAACCGGCATTTCGATATCGGCGCGCCCGATCACCGCGCGCGCCAGCCGCATTCCCAACAATCTGGAATCGGAATTCCAGCCCAGCGACGCGGGCGAACGAGGCGCTGGTATTTCGAATGTCAGGATTAATTCCTCCACGCCAGCCACGATTTCCGCCGGCAGGTTTACGGAGCGGCGCTGGATCTCGCGATCCGGCCCCAGGCTCCACTCGCCGACCAATTGTCCATTGGCTTTTATGCGCACCGGCAAGGCTGGAGCAGTTTCCGATACCACGCAGTCGGAGATTATGAAAGAGGCCGGCACGCTAGCGGTAGGTGGCCGCTCGAACGGAATTTTCATGGTGGCTATTTCTCCCACCGTCCAGGAGCCGTATTGGTCCGGAAGAGCCCATTCTGTTCCCAAGTAATCGCCCACAAAGGCTGTGGAGTTTCCGCTGTCGGTAAGATCGATGATCTCGCCCATACGGTATTTCAAGGAACCGGCCGGCGCCAGGTGGAATTTGGTGAGGCGAAAGCCGAGCGGACGCGTATCCCAGGTGGACCAATCCAACTGCTTGGGGGAGCGCGGGGACTCGATGTGAAACGAGATCAGGACGGGATCTGAAGTGGGGAATCGTTCGGGCAAGAGGATTCTACGCTCGTCGGTAAGACGCGTAGGGCCCAGCGTCCACTTGGCGGCGCTTTTGCCGTTGATATCGACGTGTACATCCAGATACGGATTTTGTTCATTGACGGCCACGTCGGTAATGGTGAAAGTAGCGGTGAGCGCTTCTGCGGCCGGCTCCTTCAGCAGCAGAACCAGATTGGCGTCCGGGCCGAGGCTCCATACTCCGAATCCGTCGGCTGGAGCCCAGCATTCATTGACGTGATGGACCCCTCGTCCATTTTCGGTGAAGTCCAGCGGGTCCGAAAGTGAATAGCGGATCCGATCCGGGCCGGCGAATGTAACGGTCTGCACCTTGACGGTCAATTCCCGTGGATCTTCATTGGTGAGACGTTGACCGGCGGCCAGTGCAACGCGCTCCGCGGATTGGGGATTCTCGGCGTGAATCTCCAGACGGCACGATTTCTTTCCGGCCATCAGGCGCGCGGGAAGCACCGCCCGGCAGGTAGTAGTTTGGAAGCGCGTATACACCGTCCAGCCGACCAGGAACTCTCCTTCAAAAAATACCTTCAGGCGCATGGGCTCTTCTTCTGGACCGATGAAGGCTTCATTGATTCGAACGTAAGCCACCAGGTCACCTGAATAGGAGGGAGACGGAGCGAAAAGAATCGCGGCCCGGTAGCCATCGATCCACGTGCCGGTGTAATCCATGGCGCCCCAATGGCCGTCTTTGTAGGACGCGGAGTGCCCTTCGGAGGTGAAGTCAATGGAATGTTCCGGAGTCACGGTGACCAGCGAGACATCTTCCTGGTCATAAGCGAAGTAGGATCGCAACAGGTCTTCGTTAATCTTCCATACCACACCCCGATAGCGGCGGTCCTCACCCACACGGGGCCGGCCTTTGCGAACATGCACGGGGTAAGGAGTTTCGGTGGAGAGCAGGAACTGCGCGAGAAATCGCTGGAACACGTAATGGACGGCGTTTAGAACAAGAAAGTCCGGGACCCGCCCCCGCGTCTTTTGTAGTTCGTCGCATTGTTCGGCGCAAGCTTGTAAGAAACGCGCGACGGCTCCCAGGCTGTAACGCAAATCGCGCGGCCAATCCGTCACGCGGGCGACCGTGCCCAAATTGAGACCGGATTGGTCGAGGCCGAAATCGAAGATCAGCAGGTTGAAGTTCGTCAGCAACTGTTCGTATCCGGCGCCATTTCCCGGATGGCCGGCGCTCACCGCAATGGCGCAGGCAGGAGCGCTACCAGCCGAGAGCAATTCGCTAACGTAGTAAAGAGGCTGGGTGAATCCCATTTCCACTGTGCTGCGCGCCAAGAGATCCAGCATTTTCGGATTGTTGCCGGCGTACACAAAACGCGCATCGGGAGGATAGACGGTCAGATTTCCGGCCAGGTATGGTAGTGCGTGCTCCTGGTGGTAAAAGACAAAGTTGCGCGCGTCGTTGGCATCGGTGGGATAATCGGCCGGCTGCGGGCCACCCAAGGTCCGCTTCAGGGCGCAGATATAGCGTGCCGGCGGGCCGTTTGTGAAATCCACCTCTTCCACCGGCTCATCCGGCGCGCCCCAGGTATCGGCTTGATGCTCGGCCACGGCTTCTTCACAATCCCAAACAAATTGCTGCAGATTGTTCTCCAACTTGATATCCATCTGATGCAGCGGCGTGGCTACGCGGGTGTGGTCGCAATGGTAGCCCTTAACACGATGTTTCAAGCTTTCCGTTCTGTTGCCGAAGTACAGGCACAGACGCTTGCACATGTTGGAATCGGCGTGCCAGCCGTGGGTCATCCGTTCTTCAAAGCCTTTGATGTCGAACAACGTCTGGCGCGGCATGAGCTGAAAGTCGCCGGGAGAATCGAAGCGCATGTAGGGAACGCGGAGCGCGACTTCGTGCAGGTGCAGCCCGGGACCCAACTCCTCGCAGGATCGAATTATGGATTGCGGATCGCTGCGTGGAAATGTCTCCCACAGCGGCTCCGGCAATTCGTATCGCGGCGCGATGTATTGACCGTCCGGAATATCCCGGACCGCGTCGCCTAAGCTGGATATGTTCCCGCTCAGGACAAAAATCATATCGGTATTGGTTGATAGAATCCAGCGGTTGCGCGGATTACTCCTTCGAATCGCGATATTGCGGGTGTGAGGCTCGGTGGCGAACAGGTGCGTATGCCCCACCAGGCGAGCGTAAAGATGCGGCCGAACCCTAAAAACGCGCAGGCGCGATTTAGCCTGCGATGTTAGCGTGTCGTAAATGGCCTCCGGAAACGTGGGCAGATCATTCGACGTGTTGCAGTCGACGAACAAAATCTCGTCGTCCGGGTCAAGCAATACCTCCGCAATACAGTTGATGCTGATGGCGGCACGTTTCGCGAGATTGTAACCGTGGGCGTCATTGCGCCCGTATAAAACTACTGAAATCATTCCAATGAAATTCCGATTTCTAATCCCCGGCGGCCCGTGGCAAGGTTTGGACCACTGTTTCCTTAAGATCGAATTCTACCAATCCCCAGTTCTCATGGTTGAAGATCATGGGAGCGTTCAATCGGCTCATTTGCGCCGCCCAGCCTAGAACCTCCTCATTGTCGACGAATGAGAGGCCGCGGGCGGCAATACGCTCGAAGAGCTTGGCCTGCCCCTCAGGAGTCCAACCAGACCCAGTGCCGTGTTCGATGTGATAAATGCGCATGGGATCCGGGAGCATTTCTTCGCGCGCTCCACCGTTATGCGCAGCCACGCATAATACCGAATCCAGGTTCATCGAAAAAAGATCGAATTCCGGATACCCACGCAGGTCGAACCAATGTTCGCGCGCCATCAGGGTGAAATCGCCGCACGCATTGGTGTGGACGAACCCGGGCGGACTCTGGCCAGGGGTTGCGGTGAAATCGCAGCCATATGCGCGGAACGGACCCGAGGCAGTGAGCTGCAACACGTGCGTCCGGCCGCTCTCAAGCGGAAGATCCAGCCGATGGACCGCGCGGCCGTTGACTGTGAAAGCAGCCAGAACTTTGCCGCTGATATCGCTGATCTGGAGCTCCGTCGTCGCGGACGTTTCCAGGTCGATAAACAGAGGCGCGGCCGGCTGGGGAGTGCGCACCACAAGTTCCGCGGCGGCTGAAGCTGTCAGGGCGCTGTTCGCAGGGTCCCAGCGCCATCCGGCGCCCCAGGGCTGCGACAAAGCCGGCGTAGGATTGTCCGGGTGGCGGGCGGGTATCCATCCGCACCAATACACCTTCACCTCTTCCACCACGGCATCCAGGGATGGCCCAATGTCGCGCACGCCCAGCCGAAGGATCCGGGTTCGTCCGGGAATGTGCGGGATTTCAAACCGTACAAAGGCCAGGCCATTGACGCACTGCTTTGCGACGGGTTGGCCTGAGGAATCACGCAGAACAATTTCCAGAGTTCGCGTTTTGTCGGGATACGGTTCCAATTGCAACCCGATAGCGCCCGACCGTGTGGCTGTGGCTGCAACGATCACCTCAGCGCCGTCCGAAGCCCGGCGAAATGTCTCCCCGCGATAGTCGTCCAGCGTGCGCCAGCCGGCGCCTGGTGTCAGCCCCGAATGCGATGGGAAAATATCCTCTCCCGGCCGCGCCTGGGCGCGAAAAGATAGCCGGCGCCTGAAATATGGGACTATATTGCGCGCCATGCCGGCGAATCCTCGCCATTCCACATACGACTTCAACGTCCGCCGCAGGCGCGGCGACACCGGGACTGTGAGTGGTACCAATCGCCCACCTTTAGCCAGGCGGTCGATGACGTGTTGCAGGGCGAACCAGGACGTGACCACAAAGTTGCGCCCGCCCAAGGGGCGTAATGTGGCCGGGCCTGAGAGTTGCTTTGAATCAACCCGTTGTTCCCACTCGAAGCGGAACGCGCGGAAATTCAAAATGCGGGGATCGCGATCGGTGGGAACGCCGCCGCGGTGAACGCGGAACCAAAGACGAGCCGGCACGCGCGTAGAGAGCGGTAATCTCAGGCGGCTGCGCCGGTCCACTGTTACATGCGCCAGAACTTCGAAATCATCTCCGATCACTTCCAGATCCAGCGCGGCGTTGCCGGTTCCCGGGCCAGGCTCGAGGTCCAACAAAAGCCCCGAAACTGATTCGGGCGGCCGATCGATCAGGAGCTCCGCATTTTGGCCGGCCCAGCGAAAAGGCTCCTGCGCCGTGTAGCGTTCCACTGGAAGCCAGCCTTTTCCGAAAAGAATTCCTGAATCGGGAGAAGCAATATCGCCAGGACTCAAAATGGGCCGTCCATCGGGCGAGACATTGTACGTGCCCTCGCGGACGTTGATGCGAATCAAATGACTGCGGCAGTAGTCGAGCTGTTCTTCCAGCGGCGCATCCACTGGAACCTGACTCATCACGTCATGACGATCCATACGGTACATGCGGCCGGCTTCGAGCCGCCGTTCGCCGAGAAACCGCGCCAGCTCGCTCGAAAACAGGATGTCGATATTGGTAACCAGTACAAACGGGGCGCGAGCCCGGCGAATGCCGGCGTTCTTGGCGATCATCTGATACAAAGGCAAAGCTTCGGCGTGCGCGAAACGCCGGTGCACTTCAGGCGGCACTTCGACAAAGCGGACCTGGCATGGACCCATCTCGGCCGGCCAATGCAAAGCTTCGGCCAGACGCACGCGATCCTGCGGTGGATTCCATTCCACAATGATAATTTCGGAGGCGATATTGTAACGACATGCTTGCGCAATCCAGCCGCTGACAAAGGCCTGCATGCGCCCGAGCAGATTCCCTCCGTGATCGTCGTTGCGCGCGGTCACTACCAATGAAATGTAGGGTTCGCCGGATGCGAGCATTACTTCGGCTGGGCGGTCAGGCAAAGGTGCCAGCCAAACGCACGCTCGAGAGTGCGAAAAAGCGCTCTAGGCATCCAGCGAAAATACCACATCTTCTTATACTGATACTGCACGTATTCGGGAATGCTGTAAGGGAAAATGTGATCTACCGTGACGCCGGTGACGCGGAAACCGTGCTCCTCGAGCAGCCGGCGGCCACTGCTACGCGAGTAACAATAGGTCACCGGACAGCCTAACTCCGCTTCTGAATAATCCGCTACCAGCCGCTTCAACTTCCAGAAACGGCCCTTTCCGTAAGCGAATAGAATCCACAGAACCTTCCACGACCACAGGTTGTAGACCATGATTTTCACGGTGCTTTCCGGTGTAACGTAGCGGCGGAGTTCTTCCAGGACGCGCTCAGGATGGGGTGTATGATGAATCACTCCGAACGAATAAACCAAGTCGTAAGGCGCCACGGGTACCGCTTGACTCAGCCGTTCGGCGTTCACGTGAATGAAGCGCACATGCTCGTGGACACCGAACACCTCTGCGCGCCGGCGCGCCACGTCGAGGGACTTCTCGGTTAAGTCGACGGCTGTGACCTCGGCTCCGCCGCGCGCGAAATTGATGGTGTCGGTGCCGATGCCGCAACCGATTTCCAGCACGCGTTTGCCCTTCCACCGGTCAAACTCGGCGAAAGCGGGAATGTGCGGCTCGACGAAGTATTTGCGGACTTCCACCTCATCGAAATATTCGCGCGAACCCACAGGCTGCGGCGAATGCGCGATATTGCAGGGGCGCGAGTTCCAATAGTCGCTGACCTTGGTGATCGGGACGTCCTGGAAGGAGGCTGGCATGATCGGCTGGCGATGAGTACGTTTAACTTCTGATTATAACCGGCAGGCGCGTGAGGAACAAATGCGAGCAGCGGGCGGCGACCGTCGCTTAAAGCCTAGGATTCACCCAGCTTTGTACGCCATTCTCAAAACTAATCACTCCCCAAGGTGTCTCACTGGTGGAGAACAGTGAGTAGTCCGCGAGGCAATCCCAAGCATGCAAGGAAAGCAGTTGCCGGAGCTCAGATTCGATCTCTTTCCCGTGCGTGCCAATGTGCAGCCGCTTGACTTTGGCGTTTAACTGATGAATGGCGGCGCAGATAGCGGGCAGTTCCTGCTCCTCGATGTCCATATCGATCAGGTCGACGCAGTCCAGATCCCTGAGGAGATGTGCGAGTGTCACGGTGGGTACGCTCACTGATCGCCAGCCACTGGCGTGACGTTTTCGCTTGAATCCGCAGTACCGGCCGTCGTCCACAGACCTACTGTTGACGTCGTAGTCCTTTGTGATGCGTTGGCCGCTCCAGACATCCGGCCCATGATCGAAGCGCCCATTTTGAGGGCCTCGAACGTAATACAAAACATCATGCGGGATTTCGCAAACGGCAGCGTGCACGAGCCGATGCTCCTCGGGGTCGATCCCATTGTCCTTGAAGTGCAAAGCCATCCACTCGAAAGCGAGAGGCTCGGCTTCGACCGCAATCAAACGGAAAGGTAAGTTTGGATGGTACTGCCGAACAGCAAGGGCCGCGCGCACCGACCAGCGTCCATAGCCGGCGCCAAGGTCCAGCATGGTGTACGATCCTCTCGCGTCGACGACTGATTCCAAGAGATCGATCCACTCGAAGTACTCTTCGTCGATCATGATGGATCGATTCTGTACCATAGGCAATCCAGCTACGAAATCGCCGCGTGTCCTGGCCCCAAGGAAATCAACGTGATAGCGGCCTGAAACCTCGCCCCCATACGGCTCAAATTTTGCGAACACTTCATGCAGACTATGCGACAAACGAGCAGAAGCTGCCATGAAAAGCCCTCCTTTCGAGCCATCGCCCCAGGATTGCCAGACCGGCCATCCTGTGTTTTCTTATGTATACGAAACGGTTACAAAAATGTTATCACGAAGGGTGGCTGTTTGTTAAGTACAAATTAAACTTGTTAATTGCCGCCTATCCCGGAATGCGCGCGATTGCCCGACGGTTCCGGCTATAAGAACCCGACGAACGTTGTTATGAGGGAAGTGTCGGTTACTTCAGCCCTGTGCCCCAGCGGCGAGAAAATGATTTTATGGTGCCGATGCTGCAGCCGATTTCCAACACGCACTGCTTGATCCAACTATTCCCGCGGGTTCACGGACTGTGGCGAACGCGCTAAGCTGCAACTGGAGCGCGCGCTATCGACACTGAATCAATGTTTATTTCGGCAGAGACGCCGAAAATCCGACTCTCGGGTCTGCTTTGGACCGGGTAAGGAGCCATTCTAAACCGAACACTCACTTACCGGAGCTTCGAGAGGGTCTGGCGAACCGAGGCAGTTGCGTCGCTCCGGGCCGGCCAATTCTTCAAAGCCTTGGATTTACCCAACTCTGCGCCCCGTTCTCGAAATCGATCACCCCCCATGGGGTCTCGCCTTTGGAAAAAAGCGAGTAGTCGAAGAGGCAGTGCCAACCGTGTGCCGACAGCAGTTGGCGCAGACCATCTTCGATCTCCTTTGTGTGCGTTCCAATGTGCATACGTTTGACCTTGGCATCAAGCTCTTCGATGTTAGCTTGAACGACAGGCAGTTCTTGCCCCTCGATGTCCATGTCGATCAAGTCCACCAGTTTCTGATCTTTCAACAAGCTTGCCAGGGTTACACCAGGTACGCTGATTGATCGCCAGCCGCTCTTATGCCGCCGGGCCGGGTAACCGCAGTATTCGCCATCATCTTGATACTCGCCGGAGAGGTCATAGTCTTTGGTCAGAAACTGTCCATACCAATTGTCCGGCTTGCGATCCCAGGGGCTGCCAATCGGTGCGCCGACGTTAAACAATACGTCCCCAGGCGCGTTGCTTATAGCAGCGTGTATCAGACTGTGCTTGCCGGCATCGATTTCGTTATCTTGGAAATGCCGTACCATCCATTTGAAAACGACTGGCTCAGCTTCTACGGCTATCAGACGGTAAGGGAGTTGCTCGTTGTGCTGCTTAAGCGCGCATGCTGCGCGAACGACCCATCGTCCGAAACCCGCGCCGAGATCAATCATGATGTAAGATCCACGCGCAGCAACCACCGATTCGAGCACATCAATCCACTCTAGATACTCTTCGTTCACATTCGGATAGCACCCTTCGAGCATCGTGCCTGGCTCGTATGTGTGTAGCCCGGCCACGAAGTCACGGTGCGTCTTTGCTCCCAGGAAATCAATGCCAAAGCCGCCAGGAACCCGGCCGCAAAAAGGCTTGAAATGAGAAAACACCTCGTGCTGCTGCAAGGCTACGCCTCCTTCAGGTAAATATTCTTGTCAGTCCAATACAGTGGAAGGCTCTTGCCGCAGCGTTTGGTCCATACCGAGGCCATGACGGCGCCTGGGCAGAGGTGCTTGTAATTCGAGTGCGTGAGCTTCACGCTCGATTATAGCGCGCCAGGGCCTCATTTAATGAGCGGCTCAAGGTTTTCGGATTGCGGTGTTACGACAGCCGCGCGGCCGGACTGCGGCTCAACTTCAAGGCATTTTGCGGATTTCGATTTTCTCGATCAGGGCAGACACGGCGTCGTTCTTTGTCCGATTGGTAATGATCAGGTCCCCTATGATCGGCGGAGAAGGCAGCGGAAGAACCAATTCCGCCGCCTGCGGCATTGGCCAAACCGGATGTTCCTGCAAGAACTTCTTACTGGCACTATCCAGGATTCCGACGCCGATCTTGCCGTCAAGTGCTCGTATGCGCACAACCACTGCTACACCAATCTTCAGGCTGGGGTCCAGACCGAGTGGGACTCTCGCACCGAAGGCTCCAAAGCCTGGCAAAATATCCACCCTAAGCCCTTCAGGCGTCTCTTCCATAGACGCGTGGCCCACTGCTACGTGATCGTGAGGAATTGTCCCGAACAATTCGCCGAGCCTTAACTTTGAACGGGCGCCAGCTTCGACTCGCAGCATGGCCATAGTGTAGGGCCCGCGCTGTCCCCGTATGAGCTGCTCCGATTCCAACACGGGATGCACTCCAATTGGCTGCCAACAATCGCTAAGAGCGGAACGCGCCAATTCGGTGGTGTGCTCTTTCTCGGATGTAACCACGATGAACGTACCGGGCTCGACTGGCGCACTGCAGCCCTGCGGGAAACGCTCGTTGATACGACTAAATTCCGCCATATAGCTAGCGTTCAACGCACAGTATTCCCAATATGCGCGTTCATCTCTGTCATACCAGAACAGGATGGGCGCTCCATCCCGGCGGTCTTCAATAAGCTTTCTGGTGTTCATGACATCTAAGTACTCCTTGCGAGTGCTGTGCAAATCGACGAGACGAAAACTGCCGGTGTAGATTACCGAGGTGAGACTTGCGAGGCCGGCGATTGCCAGGAAGGCTCCGTACTTTCGTTGGCGGAGGGCCAGCGCCACCGCTAAAATCGCTCCCGCAGATAGTAGTTGGCTCCACTGGGGCAGCAGCTTGTCGAGGGGGTGGGTCGCAGGGTTGTACCATAAAGCCCCGAAGAGCAAGGTTGCAAGCAAGCAGGTAACGAAGTAAGTGCGCGGGGGCATCGATTCCACGGACGTCCAGAAGGCCGCGCCGAACACCAAGAACACGAAGGGAAGCAGGTAGCACGCGTAGTAATAATGGCCGAGCAAGGTGATTCCTCGGCCTTGCAGGTAAGCCATGAAGGCGGTGGCAAGAAGCAATTGCAGGGAGAAAAGCGAGCCTGCCCTATTGCCGTAGGCCTGACCTTGTCTCATCCGAGACAGAATGAAAATGGCAGTGGCGGATCCAGCTACAACGAACCACAAGAAGGGGGCGAGTTTCCCGTCAAACCAAATATCTTCCCCCCATATGTAATTCCGCACCACTGCTCCCGCGGTCCTGAATGACGGAGTGAAGAACCAGGGGTTCCCGTCCAGCAATAAGTAGTTGATGGAACCAAGGAGAAACGTGACCCCCGCAAATCCGACGCCCAACCAAGCGCCCTGGGCCAAGATCGACCGCGTAAACCTTTTGCGGTCCCAAGCCCTGGTCAATCCGATGTAGTACAACACGAGCAAAGGCGCGAACCCAGCCAGAAAGAGATGGGTATACAGCGCTCCTGCCAGCGCCATCCCGGCTAATATGAAGCCGCTTATTCCCACTTTCTGCAAGGCTGCTCGGGTGAGAAGCGCCATTGCGAGCAGGTAATAGGCGATGGCTGCCCCATTGACATGATCCCAACCGGTTGCGCACCAGAGCCAAGGATGGTACGAAAAAATCATGGCCGTTAGGTAGGCACTTCGAAGCCCGACCGTCGCCCGAAGAATTGAAAAAAGGGATAGTACAGCGATCGAGTGAGCGGTGAGGTGAAGGATGGCGTTTGCGATCAGGGGAGAGAAAAGGGAGTGGACCGCAAAGCCGGGTAGTATCCAGGATAGGCGGCTTCCGTAGTAGAAGCCAGGGAACAGGTCGTGCTTGAAGTTAACGAGGTTCCGAAAGTATCCCAGATAGAACCATGGGTCGGATTGCCAGAGGGGCGAATAAAGTGGGTCATCGCGCCAGCACAACACCAGCGCCGGTAGCAGCAGGAGCGCAATCGCATACGGAACCGCCCGATCGGTGGCGACGGATGGTTGAGAATCAGGTCGGATTCTTTCGGTAAGCAGCATGCTCTGATTCCTCGCTCATGCCAGCCGGATCATCGCATTCCACGACCACGAAGCGCGGCATCCCACGCGTCTGCTCGTAAATGCGCGCGATGTACTCACCCAGAACTCCCACCGAAACCAGCTGAACCGCGCCCAGGAACGTAACGGTCATAATAACCGAAGTCCATCCCTGAATGGTCCGGCCCGTCGCAAACTGTACGACAGCAAAGGCGCTATAGGCGAGGCAGAACAACGCCGTGAGGCACCCCAGGTAGAGAGAGAATCGCAGGGGCTTAGAAGAGAGGCCCGTGATTGCGTGAACCGCAAGCCGGAGCATCTTGGCCAGGCTATAACCGCTTTTGCCGGCTGTGCGGGGCGGCGCCACATATTCGAATCGCACCGGAGTGAATCCCAGCCAGGCGACCACTCCGCGCAAGAACGGCTGGCGGTCTTTGAACTGAAGAACGGCTTCGACCACTTCCCGGTCGAGCAAAAGATAATCGACGGCGCCTTTTACCAGCGGGACTTCGCTGAGCAGGTTAATGAACAAGTAGAAGGACTTCGAGGATAGTCGTTTGAACCATCCAACGCCGGCAGTTTGCAAACGGACCGTCTGCACGACCTTGGCACCGGAACGCCAAGCCTGCAGCATTTGCGGTAGCAACTCGGGGGGGTGTTGGAGATCACAATCGAGTGTGATTACGGCCGCCCCGCGTGCCGCCTGGAGGCCCGCGCAGAGAGCGGCCTGCTGTCCGAAATTGCGGCCGAAACGGACCAACCGGACTGAAGAATCCTCCGAGCGCAGTTGCCGTACACACTGCGCAGTACCGTCCGATGAACCGTCATCAACGAAGATGATTTCAAGATCTTGGGAGCGCCGAAGGGCCAGTTGGATGCCGTCGTAAACTCTGCGGACATTCGCCTCCTCGTTATAAGCTGGGAGGACTAGGCTCACCAAATCGGTCGGCACAGGATCCCTTCTCTAGAATAAAACCTCAGATTGGCGCCTGTGCCCCGGTGACGTTCGGCAACTGCTTTCCGAGGGCCTGTTCGGCAAAGTCGGGATTGAACACTGAAGCTGTAATCGGATTTTCCCCGCGTAAAAACTCCGTCAGACACTCTGTCGATAGGCCGTTGCCGGCGGCCTTATCATGCGAAGGCTGAGCGGCGGCGTGGATGACAAAGTCCGGCCGTTCTTGCCCGAACAGCTCACGGATTCCTTGACGATCCCGAACGTCGAGCGGCAAGTGCCGGTATTTCGGAAACGTATTCTTCAGCGATTCGACCACGGCCGCAGTTGTGCCCTGAGGGCCAAAAAACTGCCGGCGCATGTCGTTGTCGATCCCGGTTACGTCCCAGCCGTGTTCGGAAAGCAACCGAACACATTCGGAACCGACCAAGCCGCCGGAGCCTGTGATTAAAGCACGCACACGAGTCCTCGGCCCGGGCGGGATCTATAGTAGCTCATGGATTTTCCCAATTAAATCAAAGTATACAACGGGAGCGGAAAGATTGTGGTCGTTACTAGGGCGGCCGGGGGATGTTCATCAGTCCCCTCACTTACGTGCGGGGCTACAATTCCCGGCCGAATGTAGCCCCGCGCGTTAGTAAGGGGACGGCTTCAATCGCCTTCAGCCGCCATTACGCGTTCTTTCGCGGCGTGGGTAGCTGGATGAGCCCCGTAGCCCAACGTCAGGTACTCCACCACTTCCTCGAACTTTTCGCGCGGAAGAATGCGCCAGCAGTCCAATACCACGGGTTTCGCGCCCGGCCGCTTGAAATCCTGAGGCGTCAATTTCTTGAATTCCGGCCACGGCGTGGTAATTGCGAGGACATCCGCCTGGCGGGCGCATTCGGCTGGCCCGGAAGCGAAGGTCACCCGTCCCTCCAGTTGCTCGCGTGCATTATCCATGGCCTCGGGATCGTACACCACCACGTGCACGCCGGACTTCAGGAGGTACTTGGCCAGAGCGACGCCTTGCGATTCCTCAATCACTCCGGTGTCGGGTTTATAGGACAATCCCAAAACTCCGGCCGTGCCGTTCTTTGGCAATCGAGCCAGAATCATCGCACCCAGCCGCGGCACCTGCTGACGATTGAGTTGATCCGTCGCCTCCGCCAGTAACGCGGGAGCTCCGTTGGAACGCGCCAGCGCGGAAAAAGCCACGTTGTCGCGCGGGAAGCAGGGACCACCGTAGCCTAGCGCGCCTTTCAAATATTTCTGTCCAATGCGCGTATCGCAACCAATCGCTGACGTCACTACGTCCACATCCGCGCCAGGCAGCGTTTCACAAACCTGCGCCAGCATATTGGCGTAGGAAATCCGGGTGGTAACGAATGTGTTCACCGAGAGCTTAGTGAGTTCCGCATTCACGAAGTTCATACGGCGGATCTTCGGATCGCTATCGCAAACGCTCTGATAAAACTTTTCCAGAATGGCGCCGGAGCGCTCATCCGACTCTCCGATCAGGATCATATCGGGGTAAAGCATGTCGTGGACCACGTTGCCCAGCGCGATAAACTCGGGGTTGTAGCACAGGCCGAAACCCGGGCCGCACTTCTTTCCGGTAAACTGCTCCAGAGCCGGCAGCAGTGTGCCGCCAGTGGATCCCGGCATCACGGTGCTCGAAAGCACCACCAGATGCCATTTTGCCTTCTTCCGCAGCACCGCGCCGATCTCTTCGGCGGCGCTCATCACGTAACTCATGGAGAAGCGCCCGTCGGGTCCGGAGGGTGTTGGAACCATGATCATGGTGACATCCGTAGCGAGGATGGCTTCTTCGTAGCTATGCGTGGCCGAGATGCGTTCGCGGCTCCCGTCGATCATTTCCTGCAGCCGCGGCTCCTTTACGGGAGCCTGGCCGGCATTGATGGCCGCTACTGTGCGTGGATTCAGATCCACGCCGACCACCGTGTGGCCTTTGTGTGCCATCACGGCTTGCATGGGCGAGCCCAATTTCCCTAATCCGATAATCGAAATATTCATGAGTATTTATTCCTGTCGAACAATCGGCATGCGCCATCCAGTGCCGAAAGCGCGCGAAGTCACTTTCAGGACGGGGGCTGCCTGTTTCCTTTTGAATTCCGCCATTCGCACCAGGCGAAGGACGCGGCGGACGGTATCTTCATCATAGCCGCTGGCGATGATATCTTCGGCCGACTGGCACTGTTCGATATGCAGCTCCAAGATCTGGTCCAGCAGATCATACGGGGGCAGGCTGTCCTGGTCGGTCTGATCGGGCCGCAGTTCAGCCGAAGGCGCCTTGGTGAGAATGGCCTCGGGGATGTCGGGCTTCATCCGATTGCGCCAACGCGAAACCCGGTAGACCATCATTTTCGGCAGATCCGCGATTACGGCTAACCCGCCGTTCATATCGCCATATAAAGTGCAGTATCCCACCGAGATTTCCGATTTGTTGCCGGTGGTGAGCAGCAGGGAGCCAAACTTGTTGGAAAGCGCCATCAGCAGATTGCCGCGAATGCGCGACTGAATATTTTCCTCGGTGACGTCGGCGGGGCGGCCTTGAAATGCTTCCGCCAGCACTCCGTCATAAGTTTGCATGATGCCGGTGATTGGCAGGGTCAACGTTCGGATGCCGAGGTTGCGCGCCAGCTCCACGGAATGGTCCACGCTTCCGCCGCTCGAATAGTGCGATGGCATCAGCACGCCCAGGACATTTTCGGGACCTACGGCTTCCGCGGCGATGGCTGCCGTGAGGGCGGAATCGATGCCACCGGAGAGCCCCAGCAGGACTTTCGAGAAGCGGGTTTTCGATACGTAATCACGGACCCCCAGCACTAGCGCGTGCCAGATCTCGGCTTCGGTTTCGAAATCGTCGTCAGATACCCTGCCCGAGCTTTGAGTTTGGTCTCCTAGAGCTACATCCACAACGAGGATGTCTTCCTGGAAGCCTTTGGCGCGCGCGACGAGGCGGCCGTCGCGATCGAAAACACAACTTCGGCCGTCGAAAATCAGATCGTCGTTGCCTCCCACCTGGTTTACATATGCCACTGGCAGGCGATATTTCTGGGCCATATGGCTCAGCATCCGCTCGCGCAGGATCTGCTTGCCGGCGATGAATGGTGAGGACGAAAGGTTGACGATGGCTTGGGCGCCCGATTCGGCGAGCACCTCAATGGGGTCCTGATGGTAGCGGCGGCGCTGCCAAAAGTCCCGGTCGTTCCAGACGTCTTCGCAGATGCTGATGCCCAGACGCCAGCCATTCAAATCCAGAATCTGTGGACCTATGGTTGGTTCGAAATAGCGGTCTTCATCGAAGACATCGTAGGTGGGCAGCAGAGTCTTATGAAACGCGGAACCCACTTCGCCATCCTGCAGCAGAACAGCGCTGTTGAACAGGGGACGGCCCATTTCCGACGGGTTCGGCGTGGCCACTCCCACCAGCAGCGGGGGCGCGGACCGAAGTTCAGTTGCGATCTGGTGCAGGGCTTGGCAACTACGCCGGACGAATCCCTGATTCATCAGCAGGTCGCGCGGCAGATAACCCATCAACGCAAGCTCGGGCGTGACGATTAGATCGGCGCCGGCGTCCTGAATCTGTCTGGCTCCCTGGATGATTAGAGAGGCGTTCCCGGCAATATCGCCGGCCGTTGGATTAATCTGGAGAAGAGCAACCCGCAAGAGATTCAATAGTATATCGTAGCCTGTTTGTAAGACAGATGCGCAAGCCGAAACGATACAACGCGAAAAAGGAAGTTCGGGCCATGGCACGGGAGCGGGTGGGGGCGCCGCCGTCTCCTAAGATTATGGTGCCAAAGAACTTACGAAAGAAGCCGAAGCATAAAAAGCCGATTGAGGCGGAGGAAGCGTAAGAACCGTTTCTCGTTTTCTCGTTTCTGGTTGGGCGCGATCGGAAACGATCAACGAGAAACGAGCTTAGCTACTGCTTCCGGGGGTGAACAAGGCCCCAATTATCTTGAAGATCAGCGGGATCACCCAAGCGGGCGTGATGGCCGCGAAGGCTTTACCCTTTGAGGCGCCGGTTAATGCGGCTAGCGCCAGCGCCAGGATCACCAGGCTCCAGATCTGGAAAATCGAAAAGAAGTTCAAGATGGCCAGCAGGACGCCATGCGCGGGGACAAAGATGTCCAGGCCAAAGGCCGGGGTCATTTGCTCCTGCGAGGTAATCTCATCGCCCTTGGAGCGCAGGACGATATAGGTGGCGATATATTGCAGTGAAGCGATCAGGGAGGTGGCCATCATGATGGAAAAGATGTCGCGAAATTTCGCTCTCACGCCCACCATCGAACCGGTGACGCCTACCAGCCAGGCCCCCAGCATGGTGAACAATATGACAAAGACCGGCACCACGTACACGATAACTTGGGTAATGGTGTGCGTCATGTTCCGGGCACTTTCCAGACGCTCCGGCGGAACGTTTTGCTGGGCCAGCCTGGACTCGCCCAACTGCAACGAATACGGCATCATGAGATAGCCGACTACGATGAAGATGATGCTTACGATGATGAACGGCCACAGCCAGGACAACTTCGCCTTAGCCGCTTTCGCCAATCCTGCCGGGTCGACGAACACGTTGAACATGCCAAGAATGCCGCTAGCGACACTGGGATTCTCTTCAGCCATTTGAGCCTCCGTTCCAACAAGCTGGATCGAGTACCAAAAGATTATACCTTTTGCGGTACGCTGTGAGTTCGGTCAACTCAATGAAATTTGCAATTCTGCTGTTTGGTCTGTCCGCCGGAATGCATGCCCAGCTTGCCACGCCCAACGCGTCGGGTGTGACTATGGGGCACCTGCATCTCTATAGCAAGGATCCTGAGGCGCAAACCAAGTTCTGGGTGGCAGTGCTGGGCGCGCAGGAAACCAAGCTCGGGAACATGCAAGTGTTCAAGCTGCCCGGGGTTCTGATCCTGCTGCAAAAGGCGGATCCAAGAGCAGGTACCGAAGGCTCGGTGATCAATCATCTCGGGTTCAAGGTTCGCGATCTCTCGGCGACACTGGCTAAAGTGGAAGCCGCCCATATTACGATTGTCAGCCGCACGCCGCAACAGGCGATGCTTCTGGCTCCGGACGACATTCGCGTTGAGCTGACCGAAGACACCACGATTTCGTCGCCCACCATCCATCACCACATTCATTTCTATGCAACGGAGGTGGAGGCGATGCAGAAATGGTACGCCACGACGTTTGGGGCGATTCCGGGCAAGCGCGGGAAGTTCGAAGCGGATGACCTTCCCGGCGCAAATCTCTCATTTACTCCTGCGACAGCGGCTCAGGTCCCCACTAAGGGCCGGGCTTTGGATCACATCGGATTCGAGGTGCAGGATCTGGAAGCCTTTACTAAGAAACTGGAAGCCGCCGGAGTGAAGTTCGACGTTTCCTACCGCAAAATACCCGCGCTGGGCCTCTCGCTGGCATTCTTGACGGATCCGTGGGGTACTTACATCGAGCTTACTGAGGGGCTAGACAAGCTCTAAAAGGTAAGCTCTTAAAGATAAGCCCTAAGAGGTAAGCTTGTCCCCAGACGACCAACCTGAGCCCGATGGCGCGAAGACGGGGCCGAAGTTTTATACGGCATTAGCCTGCTACGGCGCCATCGCTTTGGCGGCGGCGGTCACACTGGATGGAACCTTCCGGCTAGTGGTCTGGATATTCCTGGCAGGGCTAGCGGCCAAGACCTACCTCCATACTTTGAGAAAGCCTTAGGCCCTCACGCTTCCGCAAGCCCGGCCCGATATGTGTAGAAGGAGCACGAGTTGATCGTGTTCCATTTTGAAACGCGAATACCAATTCGGTATTGGCGGGATGGGCTATCGGTTCCATTACGAGATTTCCATCGTCCAGCTCGACTTTAGTACTTTCGATGCACTACACGGTCCCTCTCATTGGACCTGAGGCCCATCCTATTGACACTGGGGACGATCCTGTACGAGGTTCTAGGAAACGTCTCAGCGTACCCGAGCAATTTTCCCTAAGCCAAAGTGTGGCGACTGGCTTGCACCTAATAGCGCGTCGAGATGAGAAAGCCACTTAAGCACAAGGGGAAAGGGAACCAAATTCCAATGAAAGCCAAGACCGCCCATACCAGCACTGCCGCGAAGACTGCCAGACGCGATCGCATTGTGATCGAGCATCTTCCGCTGGTGAAAGCAATCGCCATTCGCGTGCACGAAAATTTGCCGGTGCATGTCGATCTGGACGATCTGGTTCACGCTGGTGTTCTTGGGCTTTTCGACGCAGCCAGCAAATTCAATCCCGACAAGCAAGTGGCATTCTCAAGCTATGCCAAGCACCGCATCAAGGGCGCCATCCTGGACAGCCTGCGCCAGCTGGATTGGGCATCGCGAGATTTGCGGCGCCGTCACAAGCAAGTGGAAGCCGCTACGCGCGAGTTGCAAGCTACACTGCAGCGGACGCCTACGGAATCGGAAATCGCTCTGAAGCTGGGCGTGGATGTGGATCGCTGGCGCCAGATGATGGTAGATCTGCGCAGCGTAGGATTGATATCGGCCTCCTCGCGCGCCCCCGAACATGACGACCTGCCCGCTCCGGACTTCCCGAGCAAGCCCGAGACCCAGCCCGATAATATGTGCTCTCACGAGCAGATGCGTTCCGTTCTGGGCGTCGCTATGAAAACTCTTCCGGAACGCTACCAGAAAGTGGTCTTCCTGTACTACACCAACGAAATGACCATGAAGGAAATCGGCGGAATTCTCGGGATCAACGAAAGCCGCGTCTCCCAGATTCACAAGTCCGCACTGGAGAAGATGCAAGTGGTGTTGCAGGCCAACGGCATTCACTCCGTGCATGCGTTCTAATCGGCAGGCAAGGACTGTCTTCAGCCCAGGCGCCCAGTCCCTCAGCCTCAGTTCAGAGTACGTGAAAAATTGCAACGGCACCGACTCCCTCACGGTCGCGGTTCGGCTCCGTTACGAACCGCGAGCGTAAGCGACCGGTGGCTCTCGTTCATTCCGGCAAGATACGGTACGAAGTTGGATAGAATGGCCTGGACTAGCTCCGGAGATCAGGATGACTCAGCCAAGCCCTACTCCTGCGCCGCGAACGAAGCGCGGCAGTGCGCTGGAACTTTTGAAATCATTGGGTGAGGCTTCGGGCATCCTGACGGGCATGGCGTTCGTTGGCGGCTGGCTGTATTGGTCAGCTTACTACTCGGCATTCGGCCTGAATCCCCTGCTATTGGACTTCCCCGTAGCCGTGGTAGCCGTTTCACCCATTCAGTTTCTCGTGCGCGACTCGAAAACGGAGTTGGGCATGGCTGCTCCGATTCTGATTATTTTGTCGGCCTGCGGGGCGCTTAGCATTTTGTCCAGATACTTGCGCATGCGCGGCCATCCCGGCTCAGTGCCGGTGATGCTCTCAGTAGCTCTGATCATGTTGGGAGGGGCATGGAGACTGGGTTATCATGACGCCGATTTAGATACCGGCTGCAATTCGAGACTCCCGACCGTTGCGTTTCTGTTGAACACGCCGCCCGATGCCGCGGATGCGCCACTGTCCTGCCTGAACAACATGTTGAGCTGCAAACTGGTGATTCACTCGAGCGGCGTCTACCACTTTTTTGAGATTCCCGATTGTTCCGCAGGCATGACTAACACGGTTGGCGCCGGGTTGGAGACTGCGGAAGTGCTGGACGCTCAGATTAAGATGGTCCGCATCTTACGGAGCAAAGGGTTGTGAGAAGGAACCTCTTCAGAATCGGCGTAATCGCATTGGCTGGCTTAGCGGCGGAGGCGGATACCGTTACAACGCGGGATTCGCGGAGTTGGAACGGTATTGTGACCAGTATCAAGAACGGGATGCTCGAACTTCAGGCGACCTTTCCTAACAACCAAACGCGGACGTTGCAAATTGGGGGCAGCTACATAAGATCCATCGAGTTCAATCCGACCACTTACAACGCAGGCGATATTCCAACGATGCCCCCGCAGCAAAATGGCGGGCAACTGTTTTGGACAATTTACCTGCAGCAAATAAAAGGTCAAAAGCCTCAAGAAGCTCCAACCTGCATGGATATCAGAGTCGATCCGCAGACCGTTGGTTGTGACGGCACGATGTACCCTCGGAAGAGGGTGGTGCGGATTCTGATCGGCACCGAGTGAGCATCGATACGCCGACTCCCTGTTTGGTACCATACCTAAAATAGAAACCTCGCCAGGACATGCGATGAGCAAAGAAGACAGCATTGAGGTAACTGGAACTGTTGTAGAAAAATTCCCAAGCGGCCTGTTCAGCGTGCAACTGGATCAGGAACGAACCGTGCTAGCCCACCTGGCCGGCAAGCTGCGCCGCAATCGTATTCGTGTGTTGGCAGGGGATCGCGTCACTCTGGAGCTGTCGCCCTACGATTTAACAAAGGGGCGAATCACCTACCGGCACAAGTAGAGTGTCCGCTCGCTGGATTCCTCTCTAATCTGTTCATTTCCCACGGGTAACAGCACAAAGAAAGCTCGCTGAAGCAGACTGCCTGACGATCCCGCAGACGTTTCCAACCTTACTATGGCTCGCATAATGGAAGGGTGAGCGAGACTCCATCTAAGAGGCAGCCCTCCGCCCGATCCAGAACGCGGTCACCCGACGCTGGCAACGACATCGCACAAGCGTTGTCGCGCAGGCTGGTTGGTCAACCTGCCGCGATAGAAGCCATTGTTCCGTATGTGCAGATGCATCGGGCCATGTTGGGGCCGGAAGGGCGTCCAGCAGGTGTTTTCCTGTTGCTGGGCCCGACCGGGACGGGAAAGACCAAAACGGTGGAAGCACTCGCCGAAGTGCTGCACGGAAGTCCAAAGAAAGTCCTTAAAGTAGATTGCGGCGAGTTTCAAATGGAGCACGAAGTTGCCAAGCTCTTGGGAGCGCCCCCGGGTTATCTGGGCCATCGCGAGACGCAGCCGTTGCTGACCCAGCAGAAGATAAACGGCGCCAGCAGCGAATCCTGCGACCTCTCCATTGTGTTGTTCGATGAAATCGAAAAAGCGGCGGCTTCCGTGACGCGACTGCTGCTGGGCGTTCTCGACAAAGCCATCTTACGGCTGGGCGACAACACCACCGTCAACTTCGAAAAGACCATGATTTTCCTAACCAGCAACCTGGGCGCGCGCGCCATGAACCGGGAGCTGAATCCGGACTTCGGATTCGAAACGTTAGTGGCAGCGCCAGGTTCGGACAAGGCCGCCAAACTTCATAGCATCGGTATGACAGCTTTGCGGCGAAATTTTTCTCCGGAGTTCATGAATCGGATCGATTCCGTGGTCACCTATCAGCCGCTCAGCCAGGACGCGCTGGCGGCCATCCTGGACAGCCAGGTTCAGGATCTCCAGGAACATCTGGACAAGCGGCTGGGATCAAATACGTTCCGGCTGGAAGTGCCCGGGCGCACCCGCCGTTTTTTGCTTGAAAGAGGCACCAGCAGCGAATATGGCGCACGCGAGCTGAAGAGAACCATTCAGCGGCAACTGGTGCAGCCCCTGGCGTCACTGATAGCGGCCGGGGAAATTGCGCCCGGAGCCCGCATTCGGGCCGACGTGATTCCCAGAAAGGACAAGCTGCAGATGCGGGAAATCGACGATTCGTTAGCACCGGCGTGCTGACGAACGTTCATCGGTTTGGCCCGTGTGATCAGGCGAATCGGCAGGGCACCGAATTTCACCTCATTGAACGCGCGGTGATGCGGAGGCCGTGAAATGTGCAAGGCACCGGTCGCTCACGCTCGCAGTTCGGCTCCCGCCCCCATCCCCTTGCTTACGCGCGGGGCTACAATTCGCGCAAAGCAACGGACCAATCAACCTTAGCCCTGCGCGTCAGCAAGGGGGCCAATATTTCACGCCCTCTCACACTCGCGGTTCGGAAAGGAGCGTTACCGAACCGCGACCGTAAGGGAGCCGGTGCCTTCGCGGAATATCCAAGAAACGGAAACGCTAGCCTTCTAGCTTGTATCGAGTTCCCGCTAGCACGTAGAGGCGGCGCCAGAGCAGGCGGTTGATGGTTACTACCAGAGCGGCCATTACTACGGTCGCGCCTAACAGGACTGCGAAGTTGCCGGTATCGGTGGCCTTGCTGATGATCGCGCCCAGGCCGGTGGTGGAGATGGTTTGGCCTTGGAAATGGACGTACTCGGCGACGATGCTGGCGTTCCAGGCGCCGCCGGATGCGGTAATGAATCCGGTGACCAGGAACGGGAAGATGGCAGGCAGGAATAATCGGCGCCAGCGCTCCACTTGACTCAAGTGGAATATGCTGCAGACCTCTTTCAAATCGGTAGGGATGGCGCTGGCGCCGGCGATGACGTTGAACAGGATATACCATTGCGTGCCCAGCAACATCAGCATTATGGAGCCGATCCCCAGTCCGCCGCCGATGCGGATCAGAAACAGCAGCACGATAGGGAACAGAGCCGTGGCAGGTACCGAGGCGGCGACTTGCGCGATGGGTTGCGCGATGGCGGCTAACCGAGGCCGTAATCCCACGTAGACTCCCACGGGGATGGTCCACAGGCCGGCCAGCACCAGGCTTACTTCAACGCGAAGAAATGTAGCGCCGGCGCCGCGCAGGATGCCGCCGATATCGGGGCGCGAGAGCGTGGCCAGCAGAGCGCCCATTTTTACCAACGCGAAGATGATGCCGAGGACAGCGGCGAGCAATCCCAGCCGGGTTAGCCATTTGTTTAGCGAGCTGGAGCCGGTCCGCGGCTGGAACCTCGTGCGCTTTCTTGCGAAATACAAAGCCAAAGCTTCGCGGGTGGGCGCCGCGGTGACGCGGCCCACGCGGCGAACGAGTCTCGAACGGCGCAGCAGATCCAGAATGGGAGAGCGTGAGGATTGGGCAGCTTCCACTTGCTCGAATTTGAATTTGTCGCTCCAGGCGATAACGGGACGCCAGATCAATTGATCCATCATTACGATCACCGCAATCATTACTGCAAGGCCCCAGAGAATGGCGCCCATATCTCCCGCATTGGATGCAGACTGCAGGTATGAGCCGAGGCCGGGCAGCCGAAGGTCGCGGTTTCCGAGCACGAACATTTCGCACGCCATCAGAAAGAACCAGGCTCCGGCGACCGACATTATGGAGTTCCAGATCAGGCCGATGGCCGAGTAAGGCAGCTCAAGCTGCACGAATCTCTGCCAGGCGCTCAAGCGATAGACTTCGGCTGCTTCCAGCATCTCGCGTGGAATATTTTTCATGGACGAGTAAACGCTGAAGGCCATGTTCCACACCTGTCCGGTGAAGATCAGCACGATGGATCCCAGTTCGACGCCCAATTGCCGGCTGGGGAAGAGCGCGACCATGGCGATCATGACGGTGGGCAGGAAACTCAAAACTGGAATGGACTGCAGCGTGTCCAACAATGGGATCATCACTCGCTCGGCTCTGGCATTGTGCGCGGCGAGATAGGCGTAGACCAACGCAAAAATCAAGCTGACGAAGTAGGCCAGGGTGATGCGGGCGACGGAGAAGAATGCATACTTCGGCAAGGCGCTCGCGTGCAGGTCGATGGCTTGCTGCGTGCCCACCGGGCTGGCCCAATAGTGCGCGAGCGAGAGCAATCCGTAGAACAACGCGAGGCCGCCGAGCATGACCGGAAAATCCGTCAGCAGGGAGGCAGCAGAAGTGGGGAGCACGCCCCAGGGGGGAAGTCCGGAGGTGGCTTTTTGGCGCTGCGGGTCCATTAGTTGGACTGCACCTCTCCGCCTTCAACGTGGCTGGAGGATTGGTGCATGGTCAGCCGGTCGCTGGATGAATCGTACTCGAAAATATCGGCGTAGCGGCCCCAGTCGAGCGCGGTATCGATTTCCCGTTGAGTTTCATCGCGGGAGAAATGTTCGTCCAGGATGTCGCGGAAAAACTCCAGCGGAATGGCGTGATCTTTCTTGCTTTCGAGGACATTGGACATCTGCTTGAGAAGCGCGACATGGGCCAACACAGCCTCGCGAAACAATGCTTTGCGGGTGGAGATATCGGCCTCGGCAAACGCTTTGCCTTCGGGCGTCATCTCAACATCGCCTTTGTCGGATGTGGCGAATGCGAGCAGGACGGCGGCTTCGACGATAGGCAGCAGGTCGTCCACTTCCATTTGCAGCTCGTCGGCCACGTGATAGAGGTCCTCTTTTCCACCGCGATCGTTGAGGAGCTCGAGTAGTCCAGCGATGCCGCCTGGGCGGGCGTGCGGCAGTCTCTGGAATTGTTTTTTAGCCGCGGGGCCTGAGGCGGTGGGAGCGGCGGCGGCTTCGAGCTCAGGCTCAGTCATGAGTCTGTAGATGTAATCCACGTACAACAGGAACTCGGCTGCGCTGCGCTCTCTGGGTTGCGAAAGAGGGATGCGGAAATCCGCGCGAATCCTGGCGGGGTGACGCCCGAGCACGATGACGCGGTCGGCCAGAAGGACGGCTTCCTCAATGTTGTGCGTGACGATAAAAATGGATCGCGTGGGAATTTTTTTGCCCAGCCACAGTTCCAGCAGCTCGCCGCGGAGGTTTTCGGCGGTGAGGACGTCGAGGGCGGAAAAGGGCTCGTCCATAAAGAGGATTTCGGGTTCCACTGCAAGGGCGCGGGCGAAACCGACTCGCTGTTTCATGCCGCCGGACAGTTCCTTGGGGTAGGCATTCTCAAAACCATGCAATCCGACGGAGGCGAGTGTTTTGAGGGCGCGGCGATGGCGCTGTGGGTGGGAGAGGCCGCGGGCGAGCAGCGGCACTTCGACGTTGTCGAGTACGGTGAGCCAGGGAAATAGGGCGAAACTTTGAAATACGATAGCCACGTTCGGATCGGACTCGGCGAGGGGCCGGCCATGCCAGAGAACTTCGCCGCGCGTCGGCACAGTGAGTCCGGAGAGGATTCTGAGCAGCGTGGATTTGCCGGATCCGGATGGCCCCAGCAAGGCGGTGATCATACCGGGCTCTACGCTGAGGTCGGTAGGAGCAATCACTTGCATCTCACCGCCGCCTGGACGCTCGAAACCCTTTTCAATCCGGCGGGCTTCGATGATAGGGGGCTCAGGCGCGGCGGCGGGGGCGAGGGGTTCCGGTATTTCGAGCGCTGACTCGGTGGATGGTTTGGCGCCGAGCTCGTCCATCAAAGTTTGCCAGGTCTCTTCGGGAAGCTCGTCGAAGAACTGCATGCGCTCGCCCGGGTGCATGGCGTCGACAATAGCTTTCATTTCGTCGAGCGGGCGCGAGTGCAACAGCAGGTACGCCTGGTAATAAGGGAAAGCCGGGGCCAGCTTAGCGGCAAACTGGACGGGTAGCTGACGGAACAACGCCTGTTGCTCTTCGTAGGGGAGGCGCATGAGCAAGGCGACGGCGGTATCGACATCCCACTGGTGAAGGATCGCAATGGCGGAATCCCAGCGTCCCTGGGCGAGGCTCGCGCGGAGTTTTTCGACAGCGGGAGGAACGGCCATGGTGGGTAAGATTTAGGCTACTACACGGTGGGGGACTGGGGACTGGGGACTGGTTGCTCGTTTCTCGTTTCTGGTTGGGGGCGGTAGGATAACTTTATGGAGACTGATTCGGAAGAGATGCTGAAGCGCTTGGCGCAGGTGGAGCGGGAGCTACAGCAAATGCGGGGTGGTCTCGCGTTGATGGGGGTCAAGCGCTGTGAGAACTGCAAGAGATTCTATCGATCGGCGGATGCAGCGGCGCTCTTTGATGACGGCACAGAGGTGGTTTGCTATGTCTGCATTCACGAATGGTGGCCGCGCCGGGGCGGAGAGCTGGAACTGAAGGATCGTGAGACGATGGAGCACAAGCTGATGCGCTGGCTGGTTGCGCATCACAACGCGCAGTTGATTCCGCCATCCCACAAACTACCGGACGAACAATCACAGGAATTCCGGCTGGCCGCCGACTGCGATCAGTGCGAGGGGACCGGCACGCTGCTGGGCGGACATTGCCGCTACTGTGGTGGTGCGGGAACCATGTGGGTGGTGATCCCGAAAAGCGTGGCGATGTAGTTGTTATTCCGCGGATTCAGTCTCGGGGAATGGAAGTGCATCGCGGCTACTAGCCACCCATACGTAAAGAGTGGGCAGCAAATAGACGCCCAGGATCAGTGCCGCGATCAGCCCGCCCACGATCACAATGGCGAAGGGGCGTTGAGAATCCGAACCAATACCGCGTGAGAGCGCTGCCGGCAAGAGTCCGAAACTGGCCACCAGCATGGTCATCATAATGGGCCGGAGCCGGAGCACGGAGCCTTCCACAGCGCCCTCCAGAATGGTATAGCCGCGCGCACGCAGCTGGTTGATATATTCCAGCATGATGACGCCAGTTTGAACCGCGACTCCAAACAACGCCAGGAATCCAACGCCCGATGAGACGCTGAAGTGGGTATTGGTGATCAGCAGGGCCAATAAACCGCCGATGGGCGCCATGGCGACATTGGCAAGAATCAGGAGTACCCATTTAGCCGAGTCGAACATGGTAAAGAGGATGATGCAAATGACCAGTATGGTGAGCGGCAGAACGATCATCAACCGTTTTTGCGATCTTTTCTGGCTCTCATACTCGCCGGCCCAATCGATGTGATAGCCGATGGGAAGCTTCACCTGCGCATTCACTTTGCTGATGGCTTCTTCCACCGTGCTGCCAAGGTCGCGGACCGGCACGCTGTATTTAATCGCCACATAGCGCGAGTTCCCCTCGCGATAAATCTCGGAGGCTCCATCGTGAACTCGGATGGTGCATAGTTGGGCCAACGAGACACGTTCGCCGGAAGGCGCCAGCAGGCGGATATTCTCGATGGCATCCTTGGTGTTGCGAAAGGGAGCTTGATAGCGCGCCACCAGATCATAACGCTGTTCGCCCTGCAGCACCTGGCTCACTGCCTTTCCGCCGACGGCCGTTTCGATGGCGTCCTGCACATCGGTGACATTAATTTGATAGCGGGCCGCCTGTTTTCGGTTGATCTCAAATTCCAAGTTGGGCTGGCCGATCACGCGAAACAGGCCGAGATCGGCAATGCCGCGAATTTGGCGCAGGACATTTACGATCTGGTCGGCTTTAGCTTCCAGGATCTGGAGATCCTCGCCGTAAATTTTGATGGCGAGCTGTCCTTTGACGCCGCTTACGGCTTCTTCCATGTTGTCGGCGATGGGTTGTGAAAAGTTCCACAAGGCACCCGGAATTCTTTCGAGCTCGCGATCCATGGCGGCGATCAACTCTTCCTTGTTTTGACGGAACACCGGACGCCACTGGTATTTGGGCTTGAGGTCAACAAAATATTCGGTATTGAAGAAGCCCGTCGTATCAGTTCCATCATCCGGACGCCCGACCTGCGAAACCACGGTGGTAACTTCCGGAAATGACGCCAGAATAATGCGGGCTTGGTTCATGACGCGCGCGCCTTCGGTGGGACCGGTGCTGGGCGCCAGAGTGGCGCGGGCCCAGATGGCGCCTTCGTCCAAATGCGGCAGGAATTCGGAGCCGATGGCCCCGCTGAAGCTCAGGTAAGCCGAGGCTGCCAGAGCAGCCGCTGCCACACCTACCGTAACCCAGCGAAAGCGGATGGCCATTTCGAGCGTCGTGCTGTACATCTTGGTGATCCAGGTCATCACCGGGTTATGCCATTCGCGAACATTCTTGCCGAGAACATAACTGGCAATCACGGGCGCGATCAACATGGAGAAAATAAGAGAACCCAGCAACGCGAAGGAGACCGTCCAGGCCATCGGTTTGAACAAGCGGCCTTCCACGCGCTGCAGGGTGAAGATGGGCACATAGGCCGTAATAATGATGCCGATGGAATAGAACACAGGCCGCTGCACCTCATGCGCAGCGCCGCGGATGGAGGTCAATGCGGCCGCGGAATCCTGATTTCGGCGGCGGCTCTGATAACGAATGATGTTCTCGATCATCACCACGGCACCTTCCACCACCATCCCGAAATCCAGCGCGCCCAGCGACAGAAGATTCGCGGGAATGCCCGCCAGGCTGAGACAGATGGCGGCGAATAAAAGGGAGAAGGGGATGGTAAGCGCGACGATAAATGCGCCGCGGAGATTCCCGAGAAAAAGGAAAAGGATAACCGCGACCAGGATGATGCCGTCGGTCAAATTTTTGAGGACGGTTTTGGTGGTTAAGTGGACCAAATCGCTGCGGTCCAAGAATGGAACGATCTCCACGCCGTGAGGCAGGATGCCCTTGTTCAGGTCTGCCGTCTTGGTCTCAATGGCCTTGAGGGTGGCCTCCGCTTCGGCGCCCTTGCGCAGGAGCACAATACCCTCCACCACATCGTCGTTGTCGAGAATCTTGCCATCGGATTTATGGATGGCTTTGCCGATCTGGCCCAGCCGGATTCTGGAACCTTGCGCGATGGTTGCAATGTCTGAGACTCGCAGGGGTGTTCCGTTCTGGGTTTTGACCACGGTGTCGCCGATATCTTCCACGTTGTGGAAAAGGCCCAAAGCGCGCACATTGATTTCCTGCAAGCCGGCCTCGACGAAACTGCCGCCGGCATTGACGTTGTTGGCCGCCAAGGCCTGTTCCACCTGGCTGAGATTCAAGCCGTAGGAGACAAGTTTCTCAGGGTCGATGCGCACCTGATACTCACGGGTAGTGCCTCCGAAGCTGACGACGTCCACCACGTTCGGAACCGACTTGAATTGCTTTTCCAGAGTCCAGTCCTGTAGAGTCTTCAGCTCCATCAGGTCGTATTTCGGATTGGTGCTGTGCAGGGTATACCAGTAGATCTGGCCAACGGGACTGTAATCGCTTCCGATCTGAGGCTGCAGATTGTTGGGGAGCGTGAGCTGGGAAAGCCTTTCGAGGACTTTTTGGCGGTTCCAATCGTTACTCGATTGATCGTCGAATATCAGCATCAGGCTGGAGAGTCCGAAGAGTGAAGTGGATCTGAGGTGTTCCAGATGCGGAATGCCGTTCATCACGATTTCGATGGGAATGGTGACCTGCTGTTCCACCTCCTCGGCGGCCCGGCCGGGCCATTGGGTGATGATCTGAACGTAGTTGTTGGCTACGTCGGGATAGGCTTCGACCGGCAGATTGTGAAATGAAATGGCGCCCCAAATGAGGAGCAGCAGCGCAGCGGCGAGAACGAGAAAGCGAGTATTGAGAGCGTAGTCGACAAGCGCCCGAATCATTCAGTCCGAACCGGTCCCGAACCCATTCGAACCGTCGGGTGGGCGCTGGGCCTGGACGAATTCACTGGTCTTCGAGAGCTACTTCAATGTAACAGTCGGCGCGGGCTCGCGGCGAGCGGAGGTGTTCGGGGTCTCATCTGGGTCGGACCAGCGATGATTTCTAACTTTACGACCCATGTTGACCACTGGCGCCCACAGGCCGAATGCCTGGAGCACTCCGACGCAAGTCGCGGTCACAACCACGATATTGAGAAGTGCTTTGATGACGCCTGCCATCGGAATGTACGTGTTAATGAGCCAGAGACCGATTCCGACGATGATCAGTCCGAGAACGACGTTGAGGACTGTCTTGAGCCTCCCGGATGGGATGGGGATGTAACCGTTTATGAGCCACAAAACCACTCCGGCAACGATTAGCGATAGAAAGGCGACTGCGGGCATAGTAAGCATCGTTAGGACCTCGCCCAGTGAAAGGCAATTCAGCTGCCAATAGTGGCTAAGCCTCATAGCGTCTGGAATCAGTCGCCAGGCGAGAGCGGGTCAGCGGTTGTGGCTGTAAATCTTACTTTTGTGACCTGCGGGTGATCGCGGTTGGCTACGCTTCTTCGAAGTCGGCGTCCGCCGAGGGGAGCACGTCCTGATTACCGGCGATCCAAACATAAAGCGTCGGCAAAAGGAAGATGCTCAGCAGCATAGCGGCCACCAGCCCGCCGACGATGACGATGGCGAAGGGGCGTTGGGAATCCGAACCGATGCCGTGCGAAAGGGCTGCGGGTAAAAGACCCAGCGTCGCCACCAACATGGTCATCATGATGGGGCGGAGACGCAAAACAGCGCCTTCCACGGCAGCGTCGATGATGGTGTGTCCACGCACGCGAAGCTGATTGATGTACTCCACCATGATGACGCCGGTTTGCACCGATACACCGAACAGCGCAAGAAAGCCGACACCGCTGGAGACACTCAAATGCGTTTGAGTGATGAGCAAGGCCAGCAATCCTCCCACTGGCGCCATGGCGACGTTGGCCAGCAGCAGCGCCGACCATTTGAAGGAGTTGAACATGGTGTAGAGAATCATGAAGATGACGAGCAACGTAACGGGCAGCACGATCATCAGGCGCTTTTGCGATCGCTTTTGGCTTTCGTACTCGCCGGCCCAATCGATGTGATAGCCGGTGGGGAGCTTCACTTGCTGGTTCACTTTCCGGATTGCCTCTTCGACAGTGCTGCCTAGATCGCGCCCGCGCACACTGTATTTGATGGCCACATAGCGCGTGTTCGCTTCGCGATAAATTTCCGAAGCGCCGTCATGCACTCTGATCTGACAGAGCTGCGCCAGAGCCACGCGTTCGCCGGAAGGCGACAGCAGCCGAATATTCTGAATGGCCTCCTCGGTATTACGATAGGGTTCGAGATATCGCACCACCAGGTCGTAGCGCTGCTCGCCCTGCAGAACCTGGCTGACTGCGCCGCCACCGACGGCGGTTTGGATTGCGTCCTGGATGTCGGCGACATTGATTTGGAAGCGAGCGGCCTGCTCGCGGTCCACTACGAGATTCAAATTGGGCTGGCCGAGGACGCGAAAGAGTCCCAGATCTTCGATGCCCTTAATCCCGCGCATGATATTTACCATCTGGTCGGCTTTGCTCTCGAGCAGCGGAAGATCGTCACCGTAGAGTTTCACGGCGAGTTCGCCCTTCACTCCGCTCACGGCTTCTTCCATGTTGTCGGCGATGGGCTGCGAGAAATTCCAGATCACACCGGGCAGCTTGGCCAGCTCGCGATTCATGGCGCCGATCAACTCCTCTTTGTCTTCACGAAAGACGGGACGCCACTGCTCTTTCTGTTTTAGATGAACGAAATATTCCGTATTGAAGAAGCCGGTAGTGTCGGTACCGTCGTCGGGACGGCCCACCTGGCTAGTGGTATCCAGCACTTCGGGAAAGGAGGCCAAGATCACGCGGGCCTGGTCGGCCAGCCGGATGCCTTCGGTAGGCCCGGTGCTGGGCGCTAACGTACCACGCACCCAGATATCGCCTTCGTCGAGATGCGGGAGAAATTCTGAACCGATGACGCCGCTGAATGCCAGATAGCCCGCGCCTGCCAATGCGGCCACGGCTACTCCGGCTGTTACCCAGCGGAATTGGATGGCCAGGCGAAGCGCGTGCCTGTAGCCCGTGGTTAGCGCCGTCATAAGAGGGTTGCGCCATTCCTTGATGCCCTTGCGGAAGAAAAAGCTGGAGAGCACGGGAGCAATCAGCATGGAAAACGTGAGCGCGCCAAGCAACGCAAAGGCCACGGTCCAGGCCATGGGTTTGAAGAGGCGGCCCTCCACACGTTGCAGTGTGAAGATGGGCACGTACGCGGTGATGATGATGCTGATGGCGTAAAACACCGGCCGTTGCACTTCGTGAGCGGCATCGCGAATGGTTTCAAGAGTGGTGCGATGGCGGGTATCGCGATGGCTCATGTGGCGGACGATATTCTCCACCATCACCACCGCGCCATCCACCACCATTCCGAAGTCCAGGGCGCCCAGCGAGAGGAGATTGGCTGGAATGTTTCTCAGGTCGAGACAAATGGAGGCGAACAGCAAAGAAAAAGGAATGGTGAGCGCGACAATCAGTGCGCCACGGGCGTTGCCCAGGAAAAGAAACAGGATCACGGTTACCAGGATGATTCCCACCGTCAAGTTATGCAGCACGGTGCGAGTAGTGTGGTGAACAAGCTCACTGCGATCGAGAAACGGCACCACGGTGACTCCGGGAGGAAGGATGCCATGGTTCAGCTCGTATACTTTAGCCTCAATGGCCTTGAGCGTGGCTTCGGCTTCTGCGCCTTTCCGCAGGAGTACGATGCCTTCCACGACATCGTCGTTATCGATAATGCGGCCATCGGCGCGGTGAATGGATTTCCCGTTCCGGCCCAGCCTGATTTTTGGTCCTTGCGTGACGTCGGCTATATCCCGAATACGGATCGGCGTGCCAGTTTGAGTTTTGATGACAGTTCTTTCGATGTCAATATCGGAATTCACCAAACCGATGGCGCGCACATTCACCTGCTGCAATCCGGCTTCGATGAAGCTGCCGCCCGCGTTGACGTTGTTGTTCGAGAGCTGCTGTTCCACCTGGCCGATGCTTAAACCGTAGGAGATCAGTTTGTTTGGATCGACGCGCACTTGATATTCGCGCGTCATGCCGCCCAGGCTCGAAACGTCCACGACATTCGGAACCGATTTGAACTGCTTCTCGAGAGTCCAGTCCTCGATGGACTTGAGATCCATGACGTCGTATTTCGGGTTCGAGCTGTGCAGGGTGTAGAAATAGATCTGCCCTACGGGACTCCAGTCCGTGCCCATTTGGGGTTGGAGCCCGGCCGGCAGAGTAACTTGCGCTAACCGCTCGAGGGTCTTCTGTCGGTTGGAATCGTTGGCCGATTCGTCGTCAAAAATCAAGGTGATGCTGGAAAGTCCGAACAACGACGTGGAGCGCAAATGTTCCAGGTGGGGAATGCCGTTCATCACGATTTCGAGTGGAATGGTCACCTGCTGTTCTACCTCTTCGGCAGCCCGGCCGGGCCATTGCGTAATGATCTGAACGTAATTGTTGGCAACGTCGGGATAGGCTTCCACTGGTAGATTGTGAAAGGAAATGGCGCCCCAGATGAGCAGCAGAAGAGCCGCGAACAGAATCAGAAAACGATTGTTAAGGGCGAAATCGACCAGGCCACGGATCATTACTGCTCTACCGTGTTCTCCAGCACCAGCGCATTGGCCACCACTTGCTGGCCGGCGTGGAGGCCAGAGATAATTTCCTGAAGATTACCTTGTTGCATTTTGCCGCCCACCACTTCCACGCGACGGAACCCCCCGCCTTCGGCCGGGACGTAGACCCAATCGCGGTCGTGCAGATGCAGAACCGCGTTGGCTGGGACGGTGGCGCGGAGCTCTTTATTTAAGCCGTGGAACGTGGCGGTGACGAACATACCGAGCCGCAATACGCCCGGATTCGGAACTTCCAGGCGGACTTTGGCGGTGCGTATGTTTGGATCTAGACTGGGCCCGATGTTGCCGATCCGGCCTTTCAGAATCAAGTTTGGATAGGCGTTCAAATGAATGTCGGCATACTCGTCGAGGTGCACGAAGGGAAGATCGTTTTCATACACATCACAGACCACCCAGACTTTCGAAAGATCCGCGATGGTGAAGAGGTTCGGAGAATTGTCGAGTGTCTTCACACCAGCCGAGGCGGTAACATTTTGCTCGACGATGACACCAGAAACTGGCGCCTTGATATCCACGATGGGGCTGGGATGATTTATGTCGGCTCCCAGCACATGTATTTTCTCGACGGCATTCTCGACGGTGATCTTGGCTTTGGCATCGGCATCCTCAGCTACTTCGAGATCCTTCTGAGCAACGGCCCCCTTTTCGAAAAGCAGCTTGGAGCGCTCCAGTTGAGCGCGCGACAGAACCTCATCCGCAACGGCACTGCGATAGTCGGAGAAAGCCTGCGAGATGTCGGAGCTTTGCACTCGCATCAACAATTGGTCCTTGGTGACGGTATCGCCGATGCGGGCGTGAATGTCGATGACGCGCCCGGATGCCAGCGAGATGACCGGAATATTCCGCGAGACATCCGGATTCACGGAGCCGGTGACGTTGAGCTCCGGGGCGCTGTCGTGCTCGCCCGCGGTTGCCAGCGGGTATTGCTCAGGGTGATCCACCTTGACGAGATTGGCGTCCGCCTCGCGCTCCACTTTCGCGTTAGGCGGAGCCTCGGCTTTCCCGTCTGCCTCTACTTTCGAGCCGCAGCCGGCGAGCGCAAGTACAGCCACCATGCACAGAGATGCTGCTATCGGAAGCGCGTACTTCATGAAATGACAGTTCATTGGATAACTTCGCGTCCCACCGCTAGATTCAACTGACTGGCCGCGGTGAGATAAGAACCAATCAGGTTCAGATAATTCAGTTCAATGCTGCGATAGTCCTGCTGAGCTTGCAGAAAATCGAGCAATGACGCTCCGCCATGTTGATAGGCGAAGGAGACCGTGTCGCGGACTTCCACGGCTTGTTGCAGATAACTGGCCTTGTAGGGACGCAGCAAGGTCAAGTTGCTGTCCAGTGTCGCGTAGGCGGAGTCGACATCGTTGAAGACCTGGGCGACATTGGCATCCCGCAGGCGTTCATTGTGCGTAATGTCTAGTTGCGTTTTCAGCTTTTCCCCCTGGTTGCGATCAAAAATGCGG
>DASYNU010000296.1:0-1578 GCA_036008345.1 Bryobacteraceae bacterium | reverse complement strand
CGGCAACGCCAGATCGGAGCCTTTGGCCACCCAGTATTCGGGGTAAGGCCAGCGCTCGGGAAGCACTGGCGGAATGCTGGACATGGTGCGAACGAGTTTGCCCTCGTTGTCGAAGACCTGCAGTTTTATTTCGCCGGAAGGCGGTCGGTTAAAGTGGTAATAGAGGATGGCTCCGTAGGGCGGATTGGGCGCGTGGGGCAACTCGGGATTGAGGGGCTGGTCCCAGTTATCGCTTACACGTGCGCGGATTGCATCTCCGGGCTTGAAGAAATAGACCGGTGCCGCTGCGATTTCCTGCGCCTTGGCGGCAATTTCGCGCAGAGGAGTAGTGTCATCCAAAACATAAAAACCGCGGCCGTAGGTTCCGATCACCAGATCCTTCATATGATTGTTGGTGTGAAACACCATATCGCGGATCGAAGTGCTGGGCAGATTCTGCCGCAGCGATTGCCAATGCTCGCCGTCATCAAAGGACACATAGACCGTGGTTTCGGTGCCGGCAAAGAGCAAACCTTTCTGCTCCGGATCCTCGCGGATTACGTTCACCCAACTTCCGGTGGCCTGTCCGCTGGGCAATCCGTTGACGATTTTGCTCCAGGTTTTGCCGCCATCGTGCGTGCGCCATATCAACGGGAAGTTGCTGTTGCTCTGGGACACGGCGCGTAAGTCGCGTCCCCGCCGGCCCGAGAGGTATGCGGTGTCGACGTCGCCGTGCCCGGCTTCAATCGTGTTGAAGTTAACGTCGGCTCCCTCGGAAACGTCGCTTACATTATTCCAGTGCGCGCCGTTATCCATCGTGTTGTAGATCTGTCCATTGCTGCTGATCGTCCAGAAGACGCCTTTGCGGACGGTGGAGATGGCGAAGTCGTTGATGAATGGCGGCGGTGGGGGACCACTGCGTCCGCCGCCCGGCGCTGGAGCAGGCGTCTCAGCGGGCGCCGCAGCAGGCGCTTCACTGGCCGGTGCCGGCGTGCCGCAGGCAACCTGCGGTTTGCCTTTCTCTACCGTGAGGTCAGGACTGAAAACCTTCCAGGAATGTGCCATATCGCGCGACAGCATCAAGCACTGCATGTTGGTATAGATGGCATGCGCATCGAAGGGATCGATTCTTCGCCAGGCATCGCGGTAAGAATGGTACTTTGTTGCATCCTCGCCAAAATTCGGCGCAGCGTTTTCCCATTGACCGGTGGCCAGATTGATTTTCACCAAGCTGCTGCCGCCCCCTGCAGCACCGTAGCCCAGGCCGTAGATGATGTTGGGATCGTTGGGGTCTGCTGTGAGCGTGCCGAACTCGGAAGCGGGCAGCGGCATCCAGTCGACCTCGGAGACCTGGCCTACGTCGCCGCGCGCACGCGTCATGACTGCTCCGGTGTCCTGCTGCGAAGCCATAATCCAATACGGATACCGGTTGTCCGTCGAGATGTGGTAGACCTGTGCGACCGGCAATGCATAATAGCTGCTCCACGCCAGCCCGCCGTCAAACGTAATCGCCGCGCCCTGATCAACTCCGAAGAGCATCCGTTTGCTGTCGGTCGGATCGATCCAGATGTCGTGCATATCTTCACCGCCCGGAGCGCC
>DASYNU010000295.1:0-35919 GCA_036008345.1 Bryobacteraceae bacterium | reverse complement strand
ATACTTTGCAGCCTGATCGATCCTGCGCTTTAGCTCATCCTTGGATTCGAGCTGACCAGATTTTGATGTCACCAGGCCAAGCACCACCGTCTTGTCCTTTGGCACGAACCGTAGCGGCTCTAATCCACCGGCTCGCTCGGTGTCGAACTCCATGAAGTAGCCATTCACGCCGATGCTATTGAAGAGCAGCTCAGCGATCGGCTCATAGCCTCCCTGCGCGATCCAACTCGACCGGAAATTCCCCCGGCAAAGATGCATGGTAACGGCCATATCCGGCGACCGGTTTTCGATCGCCGCATTCACCATATTTGCGTAAATTGCCGGTAGCCGATCCGGATCGTCCCCGCGCGTGGCGAGGTTTCGACGCTGCTCCGGATCGCAAAGATAAGCGAGATTGGTCTCGTCCAGTTGAAGATAGCGGCAGCCGGCGTCCGCAAAAGCCCGCACCGCTCCCGCGTATGCCAATCCCAGGTCGTGATAGAACTCCTGCATGTCCGGATAAACTTCCGGGCTTACAGCCCTGCGTCCACCGCGAAAATGCAGCACGCTTGGCGAGGGAATGGTCATCTTGGGCGTGGCGCGCGTCTGCTGCGCAAGAAACCGGAAATGCTCCAGCATGGGATGCGTAGAAAATCCGACCTTTCCAATCACGCGCAGCCCCTTCGCCTCGGTCTCGATGCCCCCTTGGAATCGGATGCCATGATCAGTGTGGAACGATTCCACTCCCTCCAACCGCTCCAGAAAATCGAAGTGCCACATAGCGCGCCGGAATTCGCCATCTGTGGCGCTTTGGAGTCCCACGGCCGCTTGTTTGGCGATGACGTCCCGAATGGCAGCATCTTCTACGATGCGCAAATCTTCCTTTGTGATTTCGCCGCGCGCGTGACGCGCTCTGGCTTGTTTCAACGCAGCGGGCCGGAGCAAGCTACCGACGTGGTCGGCACGAAAAGGCGGAACGTTTCTCAGCATGGCTTTACTCTATAATGCTGACGATATTATGACCGCGCCAGTCATCCGGCGCTCGCCCGCGGCCGGAAAACTTCTGATTGTTGTTGGCATCGCACTTTTGTTCTCTTGGGCATATTATTTCTTGAACCTGGTACGCCCAGTAGACGCGTGGGACTTTTGCCCACTCCCGTTCGCTTTCGCCACGCTCCTGATTGGCATTAAACTAGCGCGGCTGGACCGGCGCATATTAGCGATGATCGGCCTCACGTACAAGCGCGATCTGGCCTTCGCGCTCGCGGTCGGCACGCTTGCCGAAGCGGTCCTTTGGGCCTTGACCGGTCCAGATCCCGAGAGGGCAGCACGCTTCATCGAACTAGCGAACCTTCAAGAGCCAGGCGTGAGAAGTGGATTAGCCATATATAGACACCTGTACGCTCACCTCGGACGGACTGGGTCTCTTTGGATCGCTGAACCCTCCGTCTTCGTGGTTCTGATCGCAATCTGGAGCGCCGGCGCTTTTGCTCTTCTCTGCATCGTGCGCGTTATCCGCAACGCGTCCTCTCGCGTCCGCTAAGCTGAAATAGATGGAGCTTTCCTCGCCTCGCTCCACCCTCCGCCGGTGGACCGAGCAGCTCAGAAATCGTGAAGACCACCTCACCGTCGTACTCAGCCTTCTGATCGGCGTACTGGTCGGCCTGGTGGTTGTCGCATTCATTCTGCTCACGGGCCGCCTGGCCGCACAGATGTATCCCGCCGGCGGATCGGCTTGGCGCCGCGTGTTCGTTCCCGTCATTGGCTCGCTTGTTACAGGATTCCTGCTCTTCCGCTATTTTCCGAATGCGCGCGGCAGCGGCATCCCGCAAACCAAATACGCGATATTCATCAATGACGGCTACATCTCGCTCAAGACGGTTCTCGGGAAGTTCTTCTTATGCTCCGCATCGCTCGCCAGCGGCATAGCGCTCGGCCGCGAAGGACCCGCGGTTCAAATCGGCGCCGGAATCGCTTCCGTGCTCGGCCGGCGATTCGGTCTCAGCAAACAGAGCGTCAAGGCACTGGTTCCAGTGGGATGTTCCGCCGCACTTGCGGCAGCGTTTAACACGCCCATCGCGGCCGTTCTGTTCTCGCTCGAAGAGATTCTGGGCGATCTTCACGCCCCAGTCTTAGGCACCGTAGTCATCAGCTCCGCCACATCCTGGATCGTGCTGCATCTCTTATTAGGCGATGAACCGCTCTTCCACGTCCCCGCCTATCGCTTGGTGCATCCTGTGGAGTTCGGCGTCTACGCGATCCTGGGAGTTATCGGCGGCCTCGGATCCGTATTTTTCGTCAAGCTTCTGCTCAAACTGCGCATCCTCTTCATGCGACTGCCAAAATCCACGCAATGGATTCAACCGGTCGCCGGTGGCCTACTAGTCGGTTTGCTCGGATGGTTCATGCCGGAGGTTCTGGGCGTTGGCTACGATTACGTTGAGCAGGTGCTAGGCGGTAACTTCCCTCTTAAGACAGTGGCCTTGTTGGCCGCGCTCAAAATCGTAGCCACGGCCACCTGTTATTCGTCCGGCAATGCGGGCGGCATTTTCGGACCCAGCCTCTTCATCGGCGCGATGTTGGGTGGCGCGGTGGGCAGCGTTGCGCACTGGCTGCTGCCGCATCAGACGGCTGGTCCCGGCGCTTATGCACTTATCGGAATGGGTACTGCGTTTGCCGGAATCGTGCGCACGCCGCTAACCTCGGTGATCATGATTTTCGAGCTCACGCGCGATTACTCCATCATCGTGCCACTCATGATTTCGAACTTGATCAGCTTTTTCATTTCTTACCGGCTGCAGCGGGAGCCAATTTACGAAGCGCTCGCTCTCCAGGAAGGCGTGTATCTGCCAACCGGCGAAGCGAGACGCGGATTGGAGGAGATCCGCGTGGGCGATGTCATGCAATCGAGCGCGACTCCCTTCCCCGCTGATCTGAGCGTCGCCACGGCACGGCAGCGGCTGCAGGAAATGGGCAGAAACGTCTGGTTGGTGGGTGAATTGAACTGGCTCTACGGCACCGTGACTCTGCAGAGGCTGGAAGAAGTCAAGAATCAGTCTTCCACACTGCTCAACCAGGTGGTAAATCCGGAGGACCGTTTTCCGTACGTATATCCGGACCATCCCTTATCGCTGGCTTTGGAGCGGATGGGCGGTGCCGGCACGGACACACTACCGGTTGTAAGCCGGGCAAGCCGAAGGCGCGTCCAGGGAATAATCACCATGGCGGATATACTGCGGACCTACGGTGTCAAGCAGGAAGAGGCGGCGAAGAAATCAATATGAGCGCGTCTGGCCAAGCTGCGCCCGCGGATTCCGCCGCTGGACCCACGATCGCGCTCGCTATGGTCCTCGTGATTATAATCGGCGGTCTCTGGAGCCTGGATCTTTTTCTCGCCAGAACAGATCGCGAGGCGGTGCAAAACCAGGCCAATGACCTCTACACCCAGGGCGCCCAATTGCTCAAGCAAGGTGACGCCCGCGAAGCTGTGGAACTGCTGCGGCGCGCTAACTCGATGGTGCGTGACAATCGCATCTATCAACTGGATTACGTCGCGGCTCTCGCGGCAGCGCGAAAGTTCGACGACGCCGATGCGAACCTCAAGACGCTGCTCGACTCCGATCCGAACAACGGCCCCGCGAATCTGTTAGCCGCGCGGCTGATGGTCCAGGAGGGCCACATCTTGGAAGCCGAATCGCACTATCATCGCGCTATTTACGGGATTTGGCCGGAGAACGCGGCGGGTCATCGTATGGAGGTCCGCCTGGAACTGGGGAAACAGCTGGCATCGCACGGGGAAAAGGAAGAGCTACTAGCCGAGTTACTGGCACTCGAGAGCGAAGCTCAAGCCAGTCCCACTATCCTGAAGCAGATTGCAGAACTATATCAAGTAGCTGGATCTCCCGCACGCGCAGCCAATGTTTACCGGGAATTGATCCTGAAAAACCCCGATGACATCGACGCCTACGAAGGACTCGGCGGAGACGAGTTGGCGCTCGGAGATTATCGAGCCGCGCTGGCTGCTTTCTTAAACGCCAATCGGCGCAGCCCCGGGAATAGGACCATACAAGAGGACATCGGATTATTGAACGCGATGGCCACTATCGATCCTACGCCACGGCGTCTGAGCTCGGCCGAGAAATTCGCGCGTTCCGCCAACATTTTGAAACTCACTCGCGACGCGTTGAATAGCTGTGCCAAAACTGAGGAAGCGCGCCGCATGTTGGACGATTGCGATAAGGTGCTGGCCGAGAAAACTCCGGTGCACGTGACCAACGAGCTAGCCGAGGCCCGCCTGGCGCTCGCCGAGCAACTCTGGCAAGCCCGCATTAAATTCTGCGGCCCCAGCACGTCCGAGCAGGAACATACCCTGCGCTTGATCATGACCAAGCTCGCCCACTCATAGTACTTTCTAACATCTTGTTACACTGACGGCATGTTGCCTCTTTCCCTCCATCGCCGCGCCTTCGTGAAGTGGGCGGCTGCCGCGCCAGTGCTCGCCACCATCGCGAGCCGTGCCATTGTCCAACGAGCCGCGGCTGCCACCGGCGCCGAGCCGTCCATCGATGTCTACCGGCGTATTGGCGTGCGTCCCTTCATCAACGCGCGCGGAACGTGGACCTATTTAAGCGGCTCTCTCGAACTGCCCGAGGTCCGCCGGGCCATGGATGCCGCCTCGCATCATTTTGTGGACATGTTCGAACTCCAGCACGCGGTGGGAAAGCGCCTAGCCGAACTTTCGGGAGCCGAATCCGGCATGGTGACATCCGGAGCCGCCGGAGCCATGGCCGCTGCTACCGCTGCCTGCATCGCCGGCGCCGATCCCGAAAAAATCTGGAACCTGCCCGACAACCCTGGTCCGAAGCACGAAGTAGTAATGCTCGGAGGCCGCAGCGCATTCGACAACGCCATCCGCCTGGTGGGCGCCAAATTGGTGCTGGCCCAAAGCCTCGATCAATTGCAGCCGGCCATCAATCAAAACACTGCGATGGTCTACACCACCTGGCGCGATGATCATCTCGAAAAAGCTCTCGCCATCACGCGATCCGCGAACGTTCCGCTGCTGCTGGATGATGCGGCAGGCATCCCGCCTATCGAGAACTTGTCCCGTTATGCCAAAGCGGGCGTGGATCTATATTGCTTCAGCGGCGGAAAAGGTTTGCGCGGACCTCAGTGCGCGGGCTTGCTGCTGGGCCGGAAAAATCTCATCGAGGCCGCGCTCGCCAATTGCTGTCCGTGGGAAGGCTCGGTGTGCCGCGCCATGAAGGTTGGTAAAGAAGAAATCATCGGCATGCTCGCTGCCATCGAGGCGTGGCAGCACGTGGATATGACAGCCTTGAACAAGTCGTGGCAGAGGCGTGTGGAGAGGATCGCGAAGTTGGTGGAAACTGTTCCAGGCGTCTCCACCAAAATCGAGATTCCCGAGGACGGCAACAGCTATCCCACTCTTACCGTGAACTGGGACGAAGCCAAGTTCGGCTTCACTGTCGCGCAGTGCGACGCCGAACTACGCGCCGGAGAGCCCCGCATCGAAGTACTAACTAACAGCAATCCCAGCCTGGTTCCCGCGGTTCACGAAGGCGACCCCAAGAGTAAACCGCACGACGAACCGAATCTTCTCCAGATTGTATCGATGACATTGCAAGACGGCGAAGAATTGATTTTAGGACAACGGCTGCGTCAGGTTCTGTCGGCTGCGCGGAAGAAGACTGGCTAACGTGGCGCAGGCACTCGTGCCTGCCGCCTCGGCACTTTTGCCGACGGTTCGTTTAGAAGAACGTCCACATGAGTGTGGACGCTGCAGGCAGGAGTGCCTGCGCCACGTCACCACCGTACTGGCTCAAGTTTCGGTGCTGCCAACTGGATCGCCACCAGCGCGACCAAATACGCCGAGCTTGCGATCACAAACATCGGCACGTAGCTCCCAGTGACTTGCAGGATCAATCCCGCGCCTGAGGCCAGCAGCATCCCGCCAATCGCGCCCAGCGTTCCGCCAATCCCCACCACCGATCCCAGGGCATGCTCGGGAAACATATCCCCGGCCGTCGCAAACAAGTTCGCTGACCAGCCTTGATGCCCCGCCGCTGCCGCGCCCACCAGCGCCACAATCACCCACAAGTGCGCTGTCATGGATGCGAAAAAGACCGGCGTCACAGCACAAGCGCAAATCAGCATAGCGGTTTTCCGCGCGCGATTCACACTCCAGCCACGTTTCAAAAGCGACGACGACAACCAGCCCCCCGCGACACTTCCCGCATCCGCCGCGAGATAAATCAGCACCAGCGGCGGACCGATCTTGGCCAGCGATATGCCGTGCGTCTGATTGAGAAACTTCGGCAGCCAGTAAAGATAAAACCACCAGATGGGATCGGTCAGGAACTTCGCAAAAGCGAAAGCCCACGTCTGGCGATACGGAAACAAGCGCCGCCACGGGATTTTGGCGCCCGGCTCCGCTGGATCGCTGCGGATATAGTCGAATTCCGCGCGCGACAGTCGCGGCTGCTCTTCCGGCCGGTGGTATGTCGCGAGCCAGCACCCAAGCCACGCCAGATCCGTAAGCCCGGTCGCGAGAAAGGCCCAGCGCCATCCATAATGAATCGCAATCCAGGGAACTACCAGCGGAGCAGCCACTGCGCCCACGTTCGTTCCTGAATTGAAAATGCCGATGGCGAGTGCACGCTCCTTCTTAGGAAACCATTCCGCGACGGTTTTGATAGCGGCCGGAAAGTTTCCGGCCTCGCCAACTCCCAACGCGAACCGCGCCACTCCAAACCCGAACGCGCTTCTGGCCAACGCATGCGCCATGGATGCGGCGCTCCATACCAGGACGGCTAAGCTGTAGCCCTTGCGCGTGCCCAGCCGGTCCATCAACCTTCCGCTCAGCAGCAGGAAGACCGCGTACGACGCCTGAAAAGATGATATAGCCGTATTGCGCTTCATTCCATCCAATGGATTTTTCCAGTTCCGGCGCCAGGATGCCCAGCACCTGCCGGTCCATGTAATTGATGGTTGTTGCGAAAAACAGCAGCGCGCAAACGCGCCATCGATAGGATCCTACGCTAGGAACCTGTGAAAAGATAACAACGACCGGTCGCTTACGCTCGCGGTTCGGTAACGGAGCCGAACCGCGACCGTGAGAGTGCGAAGCCGTGAAAAAATTGGCACGAGCGGGGGGTTGGCAGACGAGAGCGTCTGCCCCACATTGACGCACGAAGACTTACGCTTAGATGAACCGATTTTTTCACGGTTTGTCAGCGCCCCGACTCCAGGCCCGAGCGGACCCCGGCGTATTCCGGTTGTACATTCACTACGCCGAACTGGCGGTCCTCAACTTCGCGATGCGCCGCCATGATCCACAGGAAGTTGATGGACCCACCCGGCGCAGCCACGTTCGGATGATACCCTTGCGGCATCACCACGCAATCGCCTTCTCTCACTACTTCGGCCAACTCCGGGGCTTCCGGATTCGTGTACACCAACTGCAATCCCCACGCCGGCGATGGCATGGCGATGTAGATGTAGGCTTCCTCCAGCATAGCCGCGTGCTCGTGCGGAGGCCAGGATGTCCAGTTACCCGGCTGGCTGAAAGTTATCCCAGCCAGAATTCTTCCCGCTTCGACATTCTTTCCGATCAAAATATTAACCACGCGTTGCGCGGCCTCACTGCCGGTCTGATAGTGCAATCCGGAATCGCGCTTCACGTCGGCGTATGGCACGAACTTCATTGGATATGAATGTTCGACATCCGCCGACACTTCGGCGAAGTCGCAACCTTCGCGCCCTGCCGTTATTTCGATCTCCGAGCTGCGCGGGATATAGAGCGAATCATAAGGAGCCATCTGGAACGCGGACCCGCGCGTGGAAACCTCGCCGCCGCCACGAAGACAGATCAACCCCGTCTCCTGATTCTGGTTGTTGAAGCGGATCGGAGCGTCGAGGGAATCCAGAATGATTCTGCCGTAGTGCAGATAGCGAACCGCCCGTTCACCGGGGGCGAGCCAACGCGTCCGCCCCTTTTTTGAATCGGTGCCGCGGATCACGCAGCCCGAAAGAGATATTGGATAATTTGCCACGCTCATGTGTCTTTGCCCGATATCACACTCAGCTGCCTCACACTCGGGATGATAAACTACATTCCGTCGCTTCGTCCACTATTCGACGCATGAAAATGCTGCGCGGAGCATAGTTAATTGCGATGGGTCTAATGAGTTAGAACGATGGATCTGCACCAGCTCCGAGTTTTTCAAGCCGCGGTCAAAAGTGGAGGCTTCACGCGCGCCGGTGAATCTTTGCATCTTTCGCAATCCACCGTGAGCCAGCACATCCAGCAGCTCGAAGAAGAGTTGGGATGCCCATTGTTCCTGAGAGTAGGCAAGCGAGTTGTGGTCAGCGAAGCCGGTACCGTACTGCTGCAGTATGCGGAGAGAATCTTCCGCGATTTGAAGAACGCCGAAATGGCGGTCCGCGAACTGAGCACCATGAAACGCGGCACCGTTCGCCTGGGCGTCGGGCCCACCACCCTCACCTATCGCCTTCCGCATGTGCTCGGCGAATACAAGAGAAAATTTCCGGAGATCGAACTCATTATCCTGGCCGGGACCACTGAGTTCCTGCTGCAATCCATGCACGCACAGAATCTCGATCTCGCCATCGTGATGCGAACCGTGGTGCATTTGCCGGGCCTGACCGTCACTCCGCTCGGCCGCGAAGAGCTGGTGGTGGTACTCAATCGCGACCATCCGCTGGCCCATAAGGAAATCCTCGAGCCTGAGGATCTCGCGGCCCTGCGCTTCATCCTCTACGAAAAGAAGACCGCCATGATGAACCTGATCGACAGTTACTTCGAATCCATCAGCATGACGCCACGCATCATCATGGAAGTGGAAAATAATGAGGCCATCAAAAGTCTGGTCGGAGTCGGGCTCGGCGCATCCATCATTCCTCGCTGCGCCGTTGAGGAACTACCGCCGGCTAGCCAACTCCGAGTGCTGCACTTGAAGGGAGCGCCGCTAATGCGCCAACTGGATCTGGTAACACTGGACGCACAGATACTTCCCAAGGCAATCCGCGAATTGGCTGCATCTTTATCCGCGGCACTTAGCACGCTAAAAGCGAAATCCATCGTTCACGCCGATCATAATTAGCGGATAAATCTATTGGACAGATTTTAAGGAATCCGCCTACAATGCTGCAAGAACGCTGCGGTGGGAATTTTTCGCATTGCGCGGCCGCGGATTAGCCAAGTCGCTTCAAGGGGGGATCTGTATGTCGCCAGTTTCTCAGTGGAAACTCATGATTTCGCGCGGATTTATTGCGATTATCTACGCGCTCGGTTTAGCATCTTCAGCGCACGCTCAGGCCGTAGCCGTGGCCGAGGTAAGCGGAATGGTCTCCGATCAAAGCGGGAGCGCCATCCCGGGCGCCGAGGTTCTGGCCACCGAAACCGACAAACATACCGTACACCGCACGGTTACCGACTCGCTTGGACAATACGTGCTTCCCAACCTGCCCGTCGGCCCATACACGCTGGAAGTGAAAGCCAACGGGTTTAAGGACTACGTAGAGACAGGTCTCGATCTGCAAGTTGGAAACAACATCCGCATGAATGTGTCGCTGCAAGTGGGGTCCATCTCGGAGCGAGTAGAAGTGCAAGCCAACGCAAGTTTGGTAGAGACCAAGGAAAACTCCATTTCGAACGTGGTGGATCAACAGCGCATCAACGATCTGCCGCTGAACAGCCGCCAAGCCACCCAGTTGATTCTGACTCTGGGTGCGGCGTCCTACGGCGACAGCGGAGATACGGGCAGCAAAACATTCTACAGTTCCACCAGGATCTCGGTCGCGGGCGGGCAAGGCAACGGCACCGCGTATCTGCTGGATGGTGGCGACCACACCGACGCCATGTCGAACGTCAACATGCCGTTCCCGTTCCCAGATGCTCTGCAGGAGTTCAGTGTGGACACCAGCGCCGTTTCATCGCGCTTCGGCACTCATCCAGGCGCTACCGTGAACGCGGTCACCATGTCCGGATCGAATCAATTTCATGGCGATCTCTTCGAGTTCATCCGCAACGGCGATCTGGACGCGCGCAACTTCTTCGCAAAAACACACGATACCCTGAAACGCAACCAGTTCGGCGGCACAGCCGGCGGCCGGCTTATCAAAGACAAATTGTTTTATTTTGGTGGATATCAGGGCACGCGTAACAGATCAAATCCGCCCCAGTCCATTGCTCATATTCCCACTGAAGCTGCGCTCACCGGGGATTTCAGTACCCTGGCCGGGGCCGGATGTCAGTCCAGTGGAAAAGCTCAGCAACTGGTGAACCCATCCAACGGCGCACCCTTCTCCGCTAATCAGATTCCACAATCTTTGCTGAACCCGGTTGCCGTTGCGATCGCGCAGAAGTACCTGCCGATCGGTTCAGCCGACCCTTGCGGCAAGGTGACTTTTGGCATTCCGGTCACCGGCGACGAAGACCAATACATCGGACGCGTGGATTGGATCGAAAATGCAAAGCATACGCTGTACGGCAGGTACTTCCTGGTCAACTTCCAAAATCCGCCGACCTTCAACGGCTCGAACGCCCTCACCACTACGGCGCCAGGCAATTTTGAACGCGCTCAATCGGCAACCATTGGGGACACCTACACGTTCGGCCCTGGCACACTGAACTCGTTCCATGTTAGTTTCAACCGGATCCGCGACAACCGTGGGCCGACGAGTATTCCGATCAATCCCACCGCGCTTGGAGTGGACATGTATAGCGCGGTACCGAACTTTCTGCTGCTCACGGTCACTAATTATTTCAGTACTTTCTGCGGCACCTGCGCGCCCGGACATTTCAATAACAATAGCTTCCAGACTGCTGACGACGTGGATGTGATTCGCGGGCGGCATCAAATGGCTTTCGGATTCAATCTCATCCGCGTGCAAAACAACACCATCTCCGGCTTCGATGAAAATGGAACGTTCACCTGGAACGGCTCGTTTACGGGCAACGGGCTGGCCGATTTCATGGTGGGACGCATGAGCGATTTCCAGCAGACCAATCCCACTCCGGACGATCTGCGCCAGTGGGTGATGAGCTTCTACGCGCAGGACAGCTTCCGGGTATCCTCGCGCATTACCTTGAACTACGGCTTGCGCTGGGAACCCACTTTCGCCGACCCGGATAAGTACGGCCGAGGCGATTCCATCAACTTGGCCGCTTTCTACGCCGGCCAAGTCAGCACCGTGCATCCCACGGCGCCGGCTGGATTGTTTTTCAAAGGCGACCCGGGCATCCCGGCTGCGATGTGGAACGGACATATGGCGAACTTCGCGCCGCGCGTGGGCGTGGTTTGGAGTCCGCATGCCGACGGCCGTGACACGCTTCGCGCCGGCGGGGCCATTCTCTACGATTCCACCGAAACCTGGTTCAATGAGCGCGAGACCACCAATCCTCCGTTCGGCAACGACATCGACGTCGGGTCCACCGGAACGCTCACCAATCCGTGGGTCGGCTATCCCGGCGGCAATCCGTTTCCGCAGCATGGGAATCTGTTCTTCCCGAAATTTGGGACGTACATCAATATGCCGATCAATCCCAAACCCACCTATGTAGCGCAATGGAACGTCACATATCAGCGGCAGTTTGCCGGGAATTGGTTGGCCTCGGCAAGCTACCTCGGTAACAAGACCACGCACCTCTGGATCAGCCAGGAAGTAGACCCGGCCGAATATCTGGGCACCGCTGCGTGCACCATCGCAGGCGTTTCCTACTCCACATGTTCCACCACGAAGAATACCAACCAGCGCCGCGTACTCTTCCAGTCGAACCCCACACTGGGAACCTATTACGCCAGCATCGACACCATGGACGACGGAGCCGTTGCGCACTACGAAGCCATGCTGTTATCGCTGCAGCATCGCTTCGGACACAACTATGTCTTTGTCGCCAACTACACTGATTCCTACTGCCTCTCGGATTATGATTTCGGTGCGGCCCTGGCCACTCCGACGAGCTCCCAGCCTTTCAATCGCCATGCCGACTGGGGACCTTGTGTCTTCGATACGCGCCACAATTTCAATACTTCGCTCGTAGCAACCAGCTCATGGCCAGGAAGCAACACCTGGGCGCGCCGATTACTGAGCAATTGGGTATTCGCTCCGCTGATTCACGCCTCGAGCGGACAGCCGCTCAATGTCACGACGGGCAAAGACCAGTCCCTCACTGGCCTGAACAACGACCGTCCCAATCAGGTTCTTTCCAATGTGTATCCGGCCAACGCGGGCTGTACATCGGCGCCCTGCGACCAATGGCTGAATCCCACTGCATTTGTTCCGAACCCGATCGGAACCTTCGGCAACGTCGGCCGCAACGAGGTACGAGGCCCCTCCACGGTAAACGTCGACGCCGCACTCAGCCGGGTTTTCAGATTTAACGAACGCTATAAGCTGGAAGCTCGCGCGGAAGCATTCAACGTCATCAATCACACCAATTTCGTGGGCGCAATTTCGCCCGCGGGCTTGGTGCAAGCCTTTACGGTAATGAATACGGGGCTGAACTCTTCGTCCTTCGGACAGGCGCAAAGCGCATTCGATCCGCGCATCCTGCAGTTCGCGCTAAAAGTCTACTTTTGACCGGTCGCTTACGCTCGCGGTTCGGTGACGGAGCCGAGCTGCGACCGTAAGAAGCTGTGAAAAAATCTCCGAAAGGCATCGACTCCCTCACGGTCGCGGTTCGGTAACGCTACCGCGAGCGTAAGCGACCGGTACTTTTGATTTTTTCACGGATTCTCAGGGAGTCGGTGCCGTGGCGTTATGTCACTATGGTTGTGTCTATGACGCCTCCACAAGCCCAGCCGAAATTTCAGTTGGTGAACACGCCGGATTACCGCGAGAGCTATGCCAATAGCGTCCAGATACGCGTCAATCTCTGGGACTTCTTCCTGATGTTCGGAACGGTGAACCAAACCTCGTCCGAGAACGTGCTCATCCACAACTTCCAGGGTGTTTATCTGAGCCCGCAACAGGCCAAAGCGCTCTTGAACATCCTGACGCAGAACATCTCGCAATACGAGGCCACCTTCGGAGAAATCAAGCTGGAGCCGCACGGCCCCACCGGCGCCATCCAATAATGCGGGCCGGCGTCCGCTACTTTACTTATCTGCTGTTTTTCGTAGCGTTCGCTTTTGTCGTTTTCCTAACCCACGCGCACTATTTCAGCCTGCCTTACTTCTGGGACGAACTCGGCCAATTCGTTCCCTCGGCGCTGGATATTCTTCAGCACGGCTGGTGGGTGCCGCACTCGGCTGTGCCGAACGCCCATCCACCGGGCGTGATGGCGTATCTCGCAGCGATCTGGAAGATCTTTGGATATTCCATTCCAGCCACGCGCGCCGCCATGCTGTTCCTCGCCAGTCTCACAGCGCTCCTCACGTTTCTGCTGGCTATGCGCCTGTGCCGCGGACTGTCCGGCGCTCCAGTCCTGGCGCCTCTCTTGCTCCTGCTGGTGGATCCTTTGTTCTACATGCAATCCATGCTGGCGCAACTGGATATGCCCGCCATGCTATTCACGGTGCTGGCGCTGCTGCTGTTTCTCGACGACCGGCACGTCGCCGCGGCGCTAGCCTCCACCGCTCTGGTTCTCGCCAAAGAAACTGGCGCGCTGCTTCCACTGATTCTCGCCGGAGTACTGCTCTTCGACCGGCCACGTGCCAAGTACGCCGCCTATTACCTGACGCCCTTTGCAGTGCTGGCCGTATGGTTCTTTGTTCTATGGCGCACCACCGGGCACCTCTTCGGCGATGCCGGCTTCACGCACTACAACCTCGGCTTTGCGCTGAACCCGGTGCGCGCCACGCTCTGTCTCATCCGCCGCATTTACTACTTGGGTATCGACAACTTTCGCTGGGCCGGATCCATCGCTATTTTTCTCGCGTGGAAGCGAACCAGGATTTTCTTGAGCCGCGAATGGAAAATAACGTGGCTGTTTCTGGGCGCGCATGTCGTGATGATGAGCGTTCTGGGCGGCGCCGAGCTGGAACGCTACTTGCTTCCCGCGCTACCTTTGCTTTACATCGCCATGGCAGCCGCCTGGTCCACGCTTCGGCCGCGATGGCGCAGTGCGGGGCTCGCAACGGTGGCGGTGGGATTGCTAGTTGGCCTGTTCGTCAATCCGCCCTACCCGTTTCCCTTCGAGAACAATTTGGCAATGGTGGATTTCGTCGAGCTGCATCGCGACGCGGCGCAGTACCTGGAAACCAGCTATCCCGACAAAACTATTTACACTGCCTGGCCGCTCACCGCCGCCCTCCGCGATCCGGCCTTCGGATATGTCACCAAGAAACTGGCGACATTCGAGACTTCAGACTTCGGCTACTCCAATTTGAATCGCTTGGATCCGAAAGGCGTGGATGTACTGGTGCTGTATTCCAGAACCTGGGAGCCGCGTTGGAGCGTAATACACTGGCCGATCGTCGAGCGCTTCCTAAGCCACTTCTATCTCTACGAGCCGCAGATGAACGCCGATCAGGTCCGCGAGCACTTCGGTTTAGTCCAAATCAGCCGCTGGACCCAGCGCGGCCAGTGGATCGAAATTTACAGCGCTACTTTACATTGAAAAGTACTTCTTGTATAGTAGAGCACGATGCGCGTCGTCAAAAAGCTACTCAAGATTCTTGGGGCACTGGTACTGCTCCTCATTATCGGAATTGCCGCCATTCTCGGCCTGCTGCGCTTGGAGCACGGCTTTGCGATGACCCTACCTGACCCCACGGGCCAGTTCCCAGTCGGCCGTGCGATGCTCCACTGGGTGGATAACAAGCGCATGGATAGCCTTGCTCCAGTCGCAAATCAAAAGCGGGGATTGATCGTCTGGATCTGGTATCCGGCGACCGTGAAAACGCCCGCACAGCCAGCCGAATACCAGCCAGCGCCGTGGCGCGCCGCTGTCGAAAGCGAACAAGGCACGGTGATGAGCAAATTTTTCACACGAGACAGTGCGTTGGTCCGCGCGCACAGCGCAGAAAATGCGGAAGTGTCACCGGCCCAGCACACCTACCCGGTGGTGCTTATGAAATCGGGAATAGGCGCACTCGCGACGGATTACACCACGCTGGCGGAGGATCTGGCTAGCCATGGCTTTGTTGTGGTCGGCTCCGATTCGCCGTATAGCACGTTCGTCGTCGTGTTTCCGGACGGTCGTGTGGCAACAAGGACTGCGGCGGGCAATCCACCGGAAGATTGGGACGAAGCTGCACGCAAGCGCGTCGCGAGCGAACTGATTAAAGTTTGGTCCGCAGATACGCGCTTCGAGCTTGATCAACTGGAGCGGCTGAATTCGGCCGACCCATCCAGCAAGTTTGCGGGCCGTTTGGATCTAGTCTCCGTCGGCGTGTTCGGTCACTCGTTCGGTGGCGCCACAGCGGCGCAGTTTTGTCACGACGATAGACGTTGCAAGGCGGGCATCGACATGGACGGCCAGCCCTTTGGGAACGTCATCCAAGAGGGTCTGACTCAGCCGTTTCTCTACCTGATGAGTGACCATAGCGGTGAGAAAGGGGACGACAGCCGCCAGATTCTCGCGAATATCAAGTCCATCTGCGATTCCGATAAAGCGGGCTGCCAGATGGCCACGGTTCTAGGCGCGCGGCACTTCAACTTCAGCGACCAATCTCTCTTGAAAGATCGTTACCTCGGGAGAATCTCAGGGATGCTGGGCCCGGTAGGCGAACGCCGGGGGCTAGCGATCGCAGCGGCATGCGTGGACACTTTCTTCGAGATCCACTTGAAGAACGCACCATCTGAACGGCTCAGAAACATGTCTGGGGAATATCCTGAGATTCGTTTTGAGCCGAGGTGATACTAAGCTACTTCTTCTTGGCCGGCATCTCGTACAGGTAGATCAAGTGCCCGCGGGCTTCCGGCAGGTCTTTGTCCACTGTTTTGGCTTTCCAGCCCGGGACCGCATAGTCGTGCGAGACCACTCGAGCCCCGTTTTTCAAATACTTCTCCAGGTTGGGCCGAAGAATCATATTCGAATCGGTAGCTAAATAGATGGTCACCACGTCAGCGGGGCTGAGATCCACTTGCATGAAGTCGCCATGTATCACCCGCGCCTGATTCTGCAGGCCAAATCTCCGAATGCGGTCGTTGGTGGAATCTACCAGCGCATCCGAAATCTCGATGCCCACCGCTTTGGCGTGGAAGCGTTGAACGGCGGTAATCAGGATGCGGCCGTCGCCGCTTCCCAGGTCATAGAGAGTTTCGTTGGATTTCAGATCCGCCAGTTCCAGCATGCGATCCACAATCTGCTGCGGCGAGACCACATAAGGCGCCAGGCTGTTGGAATAGTGCTTGGCGTGCGATGTCTGGCCGTAGAGCAAACCCTGCGAAAAGGCAGGAATCGAGCACAGCACTAATCCGGCAACTAACACTTGACCTGAACTTTGCATACCCCTACTGGGTTGAGATGGACGAAGTCTGTTTCCCGTTCCTCGATTTTACAATACGGGAAACCATTTCCGATACAGCAAACCATAGATCCCGTGGATGCGTGATGGTGTATTCGTAGCCACGGAAAAAGTGTACCGTGTGACTGATTGCATCCTTCCAGGGCACAGCCTGGGGATTGAGATTATAATTCATGTAAAAGACCGGGAAATTGACTTCGCCCGCCTCTTTCAAAGCGTCCGGAGGGACGTTAGAATCCAGCATTACCTTAGGACCAGCAAAAATAAGCGCATCCGGATGGCTTTTGCTGGAACCGACCTCGCGGCGGACCAAGCCTGCCAGAAAATCCGTGTCGCCGTGTTTTTCGCTGAGCCTCTTCAGATCCACCGTGCCAAGATTCAGTGAGTTGATGGCCTCCCCTAAAGCAGGGAAATCGATCCGATCCGCGCCCTCCTGCCGGTACACGACGCGCTCCTCCTGCATGTTGAAAGCGACTATAGAGAACTTTCCGATGCGGGGTTCGCGCGAGATGCTTCGCAGAATGGAGACCAGGGCGCTGGTATCCACCGGCTGGAGCGCGGCGGAAGCCGAATCCTGAGGCGCAAAGTTCACTAGAACCTTCACGTTGAGAGGCGGCTCGTTGCTAACACGTTGCACCGGCGGCTCCTCTTTGAACTGCTCACGGTCAGTGCGCTGTATCTCTCCGGGGCCGATGGCAAGATTGATGGATCGATCCTTGGCGGCCAGCGTGGCCTCGGAATCCCAACTGAACGAGCAGACGCGCTCGGAACGGTCCCGCATCAGCCAATCGGCATGATAATTGCCCTCGCCAAGATCGAAACCGCCCTGCAAAAAGGCGTCGCCCTTGGCCTCATCTTCGAGCCTCGGTACGCGGATGTGTTGCGTGAAATAAATCGGTTGGTCCGGGTGGTTCTGGGGCGACACCCGGAAAAGGATATTGAGCGAGTTTTCGCTGCCGGCCAGCTCCTTAAGTGGAATGGTGACGTCGTACCCGGCGTGAAAGCGCAGGTCAAAACCCAGCACGGGCTTCGAGGGGGTTACGGTGCAGGCCAGATCTTTACGGACCTCACCCGACTCAAATACGGCCAGGTCGGTATTAAAGATGTTCACGTGGCCGTTGGGGCCGGCCAGCATCAGCACCTGTCCCTGGACCAGCGTGGCGCTCACCAGGAGGCCAGCTACCAGCCACCGGTGGTCAGTTCGACCGGGATTTCCAAACCAAAAGGGTCTCTGCACTCACCCTCACCCGTCTTAATTGCTTAATATTGTACATCCAGATCGACATCTCGGAACGAGAAAATTAGGCCTGCGCCCAAATTCGTACTATCGTTACTAGCAATCGAAGCCCCAAGCACCACTCGAAATGGACCAACTCATAAGTGGTGTTCGAAGCCGTCGCTCTATAGACGGCGGGGAGACAAAAACTGAGACATTAGCCGGTGTGATACAGTGCTTGCATTATGGCATCGCGCAGCGTAAACAAAGTCATACTGATTGGACACCTGGGAAGGGATGCGGAAACCAAGTTTACACCGTCCGGCGTGGCGGTAACGAAGTTTTCGGTGGCCACCAACCGCCGCTGGAAAGATCAGCAAACCGGTGAGTGGAAAGATGAAACGGATTGGGCCAACGTGGTCCTTTGGCGGCAGGAGAACCTGGCGAATTACCTCACGAAGGGCAAGCAGATCTACGTGGAGGGCCGTTTACAAACCCGCAGTTGGGACGACAAGGACGGTAAGAAGCAATATATGACTGAGGTAGTAGCGGACGAGGTAATTCTATTGGGCGGACGGGGTGGAGACGGCGGTCAGGAGGCCGGGCCCCAGCCAGTTTCGATGCCGCGTAGCGCTCCCCGGTCCCAGCCGGCGGCGCAGCCGAGTGACGAAATGGGTCCCGATCAGGGAATTACCGACGACGACGTGCCATTTTAAGACGATTAGCGTTTGCGTTTCCATTTAGGGGATGGGAAAGAAACCGCAGTGGAGTGCTTGGCCGGAAGCAAAGAAGCTCTGCCGCATCGGCGAAGGCCATCTCGGGCGAGTCGAGAATCGACGAACGTGTCGGCGACAAGGACGTCCCATTTTGACCCAATCGGCGTCCCAAGTCGCCCGCCTTACCAGATGCACGAACAGCAACGGCGATTCTCCGAAGCGACGCCTCTTACAGTCTGTCCTGGGTGGGAGTACAGCCCATCGCGAGATTCACCTTTGAAGCCAGTTCGCAAACTCGCCGGTCTGAGATCTGCCTTAGGCGGCCACGCGGCTCAACTAAGCTTTGCTTTCGAACCACAGTGATGTCTTCAGCGCGGGCTGCGGAGTCGGATTGGAGACCAGTCTCGCCTGCCGGCAGAAAAATGTGCGTGGGGGTGTTCTTATGAATGGACGTCGTCAAGGGCACCACCAGCACGGTATCTGCGCGCTCGTGGCGATTCCTCGCATTTATTGATACGATCACCACCGGCCGCCTTCCTTTGCCGGGTGGATCAGAGTAAAGTTGAACGAACCAGATCTCGCCGCGCTGCGGTGATTTCCCTTGCGGCAGCACTCAGACTCCACCGTCCGGGAATTCACGCAACGCAAACTCGCCCCATTCCGTTTGCTCTCCGGATTCTTCTTGAGACAACGAGCTGTAGTAGGCCGCAACTGCTTTGTCGAGAGCGGCCCTCCCTTGCTCGCGACGGAACATTTGCAATATTTCTTCAAGGAGGGAGGACATGGACGTGCGCCGTCTCCTGCGCAACGCTTCCAGGAATGCGACCGATTCGGCCGAGAGCGTAAAGCTCTTCTTGGCCTTTCGGGTCCGAGTCCTATTCTGGGTACGATTCATTGTCCGACCATTAATCGTACCACTGAATCTCGCTCCATGGTCGAGGTTTCTGTTTGGCTAGGAGGAAGATTGGTGTAGAATCTCGATAGTCATGAGATCTCCGATGCGGCGTCAGGAATTGGCAATGCGCGGGGATGTCGGCCTGTGCGATGCGGCCACGTTCGCGCGTCTTTGCCGCGCTCGGAATTATCTCGGCGCCTGTTATCGCGATCGCGTTCCGTTAGAGAATGCCGCCCGCGAGGCGTGCCTTTCGCCGTTTCACTTCAATCGAGTGTTCACGCGGGCCTTTGGCGAGACTCCGCACGAGTTTGTAACCCGTATGCGCATCGAAGAAGCCAAAAAGATGCTGCTGGCTGAAAACCAGAGCGTCACCGATATCTGCTTCGACCTAGGCTACGAAAGTCTGGGATCGTTCAGCACCAGATTCCGTTCTCTTACTGGCCTATCCCCGGCCGCCTTCCGGCGCGAGGCTCGCGTCGCATTCGGTGGATTCGCTTCGCATTGGCCGCTCTACTACATCCCAGCCTGTTACCAGCGCTTCTTTATCCAATCACTCTAGAAGACCGCAAGAATCGAGAAGCCTTCTTCGCGAGAGTCCGGATAAGATAACAAAGAACCGAGGAGGTTTCGAATGATCCAACGGCTCTCGCACACTACTTTATATGTTCTTGACCAGGACGCCGCCAAAGATTTCTACGTCAACAAGCTGGGCTTCGACGTTCGCATGGACGGCAAGATGGACAACGGCTTTCGATGGCTCACTGTGAGTCCGAAGGGACAGCCCGACCTGCAAATTATTCTGATGCACGTGGATGGTCCCAACATGCAGCCCGAGACGGCCAAGACCATTCGGACTCTGTTGAGTGAAGGCAAGATTAACGGCGGAGTGTTACAAACCAGTGACTGCCGCGCAACGTATGAAGAGCTTAAGGGCAGGGGCGTGGAGTTTCTCTCTCCACCGAAGGAGCAGTTCTACGGAGTAGAAGCAATCATGAAGGACAATTCCGGGAACTGGTTCAGCATGACGGAACCCAAAGGAGCTTGAGCATGGACACTATACAGGAAACCGTCAGTAACGGCTTGGCCATTGTTTCCATTCCGGTCAAAGATCAAGAGAGATCGAAGCGTTTCTACAATGCAGTGCTGGGCTTTCCCATCACGCGTGAAGCCGACTTCCGGCCCGACGCGAAATGGATTGAGTTGAACGTCCCAGGCACCAAGACCAACATCGCGCTGGTGACGTGGTTCGAGAACATGCCGCCCGGCGGCGTGCGCGGCATGGTGCTGCTGACCGATAATCTTGACCGCTCGTTCGAGACGCTCGAAGCGCGCGGCCTGAAGACATCCGCCGTGCAAACGGCTCCGTGGGGCAGGTATCTGACTTTCAGCGATCCGGATGGCAATGGCTGGGTCATGAATGAGAGCCGCGCCTGATTAACTAATACCCGGCGAGGAGCGGCTGGCTACAGTGGCCGGAGATTCCTGCAAAGACGGCGGAGAGGCTGGGGCAGTTTTAACTTCTCTTATGGCATTCCGACCGGCGCTATAGCCTTCGTCAATGGGATATCCCGGGTGTATACTAATTCGTTAGTATGACTCGAGACCTGCTGGGCGCTTTACGATTCTTCGGCAAGCATCCGCTCTTCACTCTGGCCGTCACGGCCATTCTCGGATTAGGAATCGGCGCCAACACCGCGGCGTTCAGCCTTGTCGACGCTGTCCTGCTGCGGCCGCTGCCTTATAAGTCTGGGGAGCGGCTGGTGCGAATCGAAGAAGTCAATCCCAAGCTGGTGATAAAAACCATCGCCCCGGAGGACTATCGATTCTGGGGAAACCGCGGCGATGTTTTCGACAAGACTGCACCTTACCTGAAAGATGTGGTCACCATAACGGGCGTTGGCGAACCCGAGCAGGTTTTTGGCGAGCGAACCTCGGCCCAGGTATTTTCGTTGCTGGGAGTTCCGGCGCGGCTGGGCCGTTCTTTAGTTGATTCGGACGACGTGCCGGGCGCCGGGAATGTCGTTGTGCTCAGTGACCGGCTCTGGCGGCGGCTGTTTCACGCAAACCCCGGTATCATAGGCCGCTCCATCACCGCATCGGATGAGGTTTACACAATTGTTGGCGTGATGCCGGTGGAGTTCGAGTTTCCAGCGTCCAATATCGACATGTGGATCCCACTCCGCTTGACTGCGGGGTTCACCGGATGGCTGGAAGTTGTGGCGCGCATGAAACCTGGAGTCTCGCTCGCTCAGGCACAGAGCGCGATGGAAATCGCCGCCCGCCAACTGGAGCAGCAGAATCGCAAGCAGAAAGCCGGATTGCGAATTGTGTTGTCCCCGTGGCGGGAAACTCTCGACCGGCAATATCAACTCTCGCTCGTCTTCATTCTGGCTGCGGTGGGCCTGGTTCTGCTGATCGCGTGCGCCAACGTGGGCAGCCTGCTGCTGAGCCGCGCCGTACAACGGCAGAAGGAGATTGCGATTCGCGCGGCGCTGGGTGCCGACTTTTGGCGGATACTGCGCCAACTGCTGACCGAGAGTCTGGTTCTGGCGGTGGCCGGAGGCCTGGCAGGGATCGCGATTGCGCGCTACGCAGTCCAGTTCCTGCTGAAGCAGTTAGTGGCTCTGCCGATCGTCCTTCCCCACATGCAGCGGGTGGCGCTCAACGGCCGAGTGCTGCTGGTCAATATGGGATTGTGCGTTTTGGTGGCATGTCTTTCGAGTCTCGCGCCGGTGCTTCTCGCGCGGAAAATTGATTTGCAGGATGTGTTGCGCAGAGGGTTCGGCGGCGGCTCCCGCGGCTCGACAAGGCTGTTTTCAATTCTGATTGCCTCGGAAGCGGCTTTTGCATTCCTGCTGCTGGTGGGTTCGGGGCTGCTGCTAAGAAGCCTGATCCGGCTGGAGCGGGCCGACAATGGCTTTCGCACCGAGCATGTCCTCACGCTACGCGTCCCGATCGGGACACGCATGCGGCCACGGCCGACCGGCAAGTACCAAGACATGGCGCGGCAAATCGAGTTCTACCGCGATGTACTAGAGCGTTTCGAGAGAATTCCTGACGTGAAGGCCGCGGCGGTGGTCAACAATCTTCCGCTGTCGGGTTCCAGCACGAGCACGGTTTATAAGGATGCGGATGGCTCGATCTTTCCCGTGATGACGCGGACCATCAGTCCGAACTACTTCGCGGTGATGGGGACGCCGTTGATCAGAGGGCGCGTGTTCACGGAGGCAGATCACGCAGATTCGCCGAGGGTCGCAATCATCAATGAGTATCTGGCTCATCACTTGTTTCCGGGCCGCGATCCGGTGGGACAGTTCCTGCCGGATGAGGAAGGCAGCAATGAGGTAGCGGTGGTTGGAGTGGTTAAGAATTCCTGGCAGCTCAGCTACAACGAGCCGGCCAAGGGCGAAGTGTTTATACCGTATCGTCAGTACATGTTTGGTACTTTCTTAGCGGCCATCGTGGTAAGAACAGAGGGTGAACCGCTGGCTCTGGCAGATACGCTGCGCAAGCAAGTCTGGGCTGTGGACGCGTCGGAACCCGTAACAAAAGTTGAGACGCTAGCAGATGTAATCGCAGATTCCATTTGGCGGCCGCGCTTTTCCGCCTGGATATTCTCGGTGCTCGGCGGGCTGGCACTGCTGTTGACTTCGGTTGGTATCTACGGCGTGGTGGCGTACACCAGTTCGCTTCGAGTGCGAGAGATCGGAATCCGTGTGGCACTGGGAGCCAGCCCGGGCCGAGTGATTATGACGGTGCTACGCGATGCAATGCTGCCCCTCGGCGCGGGGCTCGCGATCAGCCTGATCGCCGCGTTGCTTTTGACGCGAGTGTTGGCGAGCTTGCTTTATGAGGTCAGCGGCGCGGATCCGATTACATATGTTTGCGCGGGCGCGCTGCTCCTCGGGATTGGGATAGTGGCAAGCATTCGGCCGGCTTGGCGCGCGGCGACTGCGGACGGGATAGTTTATCTCAGGGGCGAATAGGGCGTGGACTTGTAGAACGTGATCTGGATGTTGCTGACGATCTCGCCGGATTTCTCGACAGATTCCTTGCGCACCTTTTGCCAATCCGGATCGGCGCCGAAAGCGGCCCAGGCTTTTTCGCGCGCGGCCAAGTCGGCGAATGGAATCAGGTAAACCAGATTTGGTTGATTGGGGCCAATCAGCGTCGAGCCGTACAGAATGGGATGGATGCCGGAGCGGTGGAAGATCTTGATCTCGGGTCCGCGAAAACGTTCGTACAAAGCCATGAGTTGGCGAAAAGTTGGAGAGTGATAGACGCGCAGTTCAAAGATGCGCGACGCTTCCGCAGGCTCGGGCTTGATTTCGGGCGAAAAGTCGGCGGCTTCCACAACGGTGGTTTCGAGCGATTCCAAGGCTGGATCGGGTCCGTTCTCCAGAGCAACCAAACCCTTGCGGTGATCGTCGTCCTGGATCATTTTCATATGAACGCCCCAGAATTCTTCCAGCGACGCAAATCCGTAGATGGCTGTGAGATGCGGAAGTTGTGGCGCGATGATGGCTTCGAGAAAAATCTTGGGGCCGGAATGAACCCGGTTGAAAGCCGGCAGCGCGGATTGCGACATGAATTCGTGCAGACGTGGGAGTTGGTTGCCCGATTTCAGGTTGAAGTGCTGGAAGAAGTAGAATCCGGTACGTTTGTCCGTTGCCGCGGCGGCTAGAGGGAGACCGCCGAGCGCGCCTACGAAAGTTCTGCGATGCATTGTTCCAGGATACAGGAGGCAGGCGGCAGGAGGCAGGCAGCAGGCGGCAGGAACCAGGCGGCAGGCGGCAGGCGGCAGGCGGCAGCAACCAGGAACCAGGAACCAGGAACCAGGAACCAGAAACCTTTTTTACAGATCCGCTAATGCGGCGACTAGCGCGCCTTTCGCGGATGTGTGTAAAGGGTCGGCCGCCATTCGGATATCGGAGGTCGGGATGGGGAGGTTGGCTTCTTTGAATATTCTTTCGAAGCGGTCGCGGAAGCCTTCCGGGAGGGCGGTGCCGCCGCTCAGAACTACCGGGAGGGCACGTTTTTGTTTGGGCAGGTTGCGCGAGCTGGAGAAGGCTTGCTTGATGCCGTTTACCAGGGATTGGATCATCTCGTCGTAATAAACACCCAGCACCTGGAGGAGTTTGTCGGCGTGGAATCCGTTGAAGTGGAAGGAATCTTCTTTCGCGATGCGGACACGATTGGCCAGTTCACCGGTCACCGAGGCGGCATTGGTATCGATATAGTCGCCGGCCTTGGGAATGGAGAAGCTCATCACTGGCACGGAGAGATAAGCCACGCAAACATTGCAGAGGCCGCCGCCGCAGCTGATGCCGATGCCGGTGTAGTTGGTGCTTTCAAGTTCGGAATAGATTACGGCCAGTCCTTCATTGATGCTCTTTACCTGGTATCCCATTTCGGTAAATACCTGGCGCAGCGTAGCCTCGTGATAGGTAAGGTTCTCCTCGGCTCCGATGGGTGCGGCGGGCACGGTGAAGCACAATTTTTGCGGCTCTTTGGTGGAATCGAGAAGCGACTCCACGATTTTGCGCAGCATGCCGAGGCTGTCGGGTTCGGCGGGATTGAGCACGCCACGAGTCATGGTGCGCCGCGTGTCGACATTCAGCAGGTCGGCAAAACGATCGGATTCATTACCATGCACCACGATCTCCGGCCCGGAAACGGTATGCGGAATTCTTTCCTTGCCGAGCACGGCCTGGGTCATATTCGAGAACGGAACGGTAACGAAGGCATTGAGCTGGGTTTCGAATTGATACTCCTGGCCTACCCGTTGCGCAACGCAGATGCGGCTGGTGCCGACATCCAACCCCAGCGCGGAATGGTTCCCTTTATCGTTATGTCGCATGACGTTCCTCTTTCGCGCTCGCGGCCTTGAGCGTAGTCAGAATTTCCCTGTATTTCTTTTTGAGTATGGCCCGGTACTGCGGCAATCGCAGGCCTTGCGCGGTGGATTGGGTGCGGAGTTGATCCTCCGCGAGAGCCAGGCCTTGCCAAAGCCGAACGCCGGTTCGGTGTACGAACACGGGATTGTAATCGAAGCCAAAAGCGTAGATGCTGGCGGGCGGCGCTGTGTAGTTGTCGGTGAGGCCGACTTCCAGGAACGGGAAATTGCCCGCCCAATCCGTGTGATAGCCCACCAGCATGTTATCGGGATTCACGGAGACTTGGGCGTGCGTTACACAGTTGGATTCCTGAATGTGGTACTTCGCCCGCAACATTTCAGTTAGAACGCGAGCGGCGTGAACCTGGGCCGGATTCGCGGACGGCATTTCGCCCGGTTGGGTTTGCGTTTCAAAGGCGATGCCGAGGAAGCTGGTGTTCAGGTTGACGTAGATGGCGCCCGAATCCGCCCAGACGGAATTTCCGGCGTGAAAGGCGATATCGGACTCGTCAACAATACGAAAAACCTGACCAAACCGGTCGATCAGGAAATGGTAACAGTGATTGCGCTTGACGAAGCTCAACACTTCCTTGCCGATCTTTTTTAGAGCGCCGTTTTGGTTTTCCTCGAAGTTAGCCTGATCGCTCTCGGTGGTGTGATAGACGATGCCGGCCGGTTGTGTTCTCAAGCCGGATTGTGTCCCGATTGGCCCGAACACGGGATAGGGTACCCGCGGGTCATTCGAAACAGAATAGCGATCGTCGATGTGGAGGCCGTTGCTGAAGGTCTCAACATCACGGGTTTTTTCCACCAGCCAAACGTCCGAAAATACATCCACGGCAGGGGTGGTGAGGTGCGGAGGGGGAGGAGGGAGCAATTCGTCGCCGGTGTTTGAGGCTTTGAAGCCAGGGATGAACAGGCATGCCATGGCAGGGAGCAGGCTTACGGCTTTCCATCGAGTGCGGCGCGGCACGCGGGGCAGGGAGCCAGGCCCGAGCTTCTGGTGTAAGTAGCGCAGGCGAGCTACCGGGTCCTTAATTTTGCCGGCCTTCCACTCCGTCAGGAACTGAGGCATGAGAGGTACACCCAAGGCATGAATCGGCGGGATGGTACGAAAACCTTATAGATCGTAAGGCGGGGACGGGCGCTTTACTCGGGGGAAGCACTTATTTTTCGTTTTTCGTTTCTCGTTGGGGACGCTCGTGTACAGGTGGGATCTCCCGGCGCATTCGGGGAGTTTTGTGTTTGGAGGTTGGATGTTTGTAGGTGGTTGATTTGGTTTGTCTTATGGGGCGTCTACCGGTAGCGATCTACTCCCAGGTAATTTGATTTTCTTCGCACCAATCGATGGCGATCTGCCTGAGGGCATCCGAGCGGAATGCAAACCAGGCCTGTTCAATGCCGTCGCGCCGAACGATGTATTTTGAAATTCCGAAATGCGCCGGCGCCGTGGATGGCGTGGAGAAGATCTTCGCGGATTCTATCGGACTTTACGGAGTGGGAGAAATCCTCCATGATGGCCCATTCGTGAACGTCAAACTTGGAGGGAAGATCGAGAAAGCGGCGGGAAGAAACAATGCGCTTTGCCAGTTCCGATTCTTCGTCGTCGGGAAGATCCAGGTCCTCGTCGCCGGTGGGCTCCTCGGCCTCAGACAGAGCCTCCTGGGATACGGTTTCCACCTTGCCGGTGTCGAGATCGAGAAAGGAGAGGAATTCGTCGAACTGCATCTCTAGGGCCTCGATGATGTCGTTTAATCGGACGGTGGCGGGCATGGTTTTGAGACCATGATAACGATGTATAAGCTTGCGCGAATTCTTGAGGGGTGGGACGGTTATCAGGCGAGCCTCGTACATGCCACGTCACCTTTGACGAGCGGGCAGTTAGCGTGGCGGCCGGCACCGGAGCGCCGGTCGGTTGGCGAATTGATTCGCCATATTTGCACGGGCCGTATTACTTGGCTCTCGCGCATGGGCGCACCTGGCGTAGACACGGCGGCCGGGCGCGTTGCGCGATGGCACTCGGACGATGACGGGACGCGCCGCGTAGATGACCAGTCGGTGCCTTGCGATGACGCAGCTGTGCTGACGGAATGGCTGACGCTATCCTGGCAACCCATTCAGAGGCTGCTGGAGGAATGGACAGTGGACGATATGTTTCATACATACCGGCTGGCTGAATACGTTGTATCGCGGCAGTGGACCATCTGGAGAATCATGTCCCACGACATCCAGCATGGAGGGCAGTTGGCGACGATGCTCGCTTTGCAAGGGATCGACGCGCGGGAATTGAGGGCGCTGGGAGGTCACGTGGTGTTACCGCCGATGGCGAATCCTGCGGGGTAGTGGGACGTCGTTGTTGAAGCTTAATTACCGCCAGACGTCGCCAGGAGTGGCGACGCGGCACGCTGAGAGCGTGCGCTACGAGGCATGAAAACTGATGCGATAAACTTGATGGATTGTTCGTCAAGGAGGCCTCATGTCAATAAATTCGCGTTGGTTATGCTGCTCGGCGCTCGCTATCGGCTTGAATTCCGGGCTAGTGGCGCAGAGCGCGCTCCATACACTCGCCGGAAACACGCGGCCGGAAGTGAATGCGCAGAATGATCTCGGGAGGGTGGCGGATACGTTTGCGATGCCCCACATGCTGCTTCAACTGCAGCGTAGCCCGGAACTTGAGCGAGCGTTGCGTAATTTCATCGATCAACAGTACGATCCCGCTTCGCCCAATTTTCACAAGTGGTTGACGGCGGTTCAAATCGGGCAATTATATGGACCGGCGCCGCAGGATATCGAGAAGGTTTCCGATTGGCTGCGCTCCAATGGCTTCGCGGTGAATACCGTGTATCCGAGCGGGATGACGATTGATTTCTCCGGTACCGCAGGTCAGGTATTGGCGGCATTCAAGACGGAAATCCACCGGCTCTTGGTTAATGGGAAAGCTCACATCGCAAATATGAGCGATCCTCAGATTCCGGAAGCGCTTGCGCCGGTGATAACAGGGATTGTTTCTTTGCACGATTTCCGGCCTTATTCGATGAAGATGCCGAGCGCCAAATACAGGTTGGAGTTTGAGCTGGTGGTGCCGGACGATCTGGCCACGATTTACGATTTGAAAGCGGCTTTTGCGGCGGGATTCAGTGGAATGGGACAGACCATTGCGGTACTGGAGGATAGCGATCTTTACAACACGGAGGATTGGTACACTTTCCGGCGCGTATTTGGATTATCCAGTTACGCGGAGGGATCCTTAAGCACCATCAATCCCGCGCCGCCGCATGGAACTTCCAATTGTTCGGATCCGGGAGCGAACGGAGACGGCGACGAAGCGACCCTGGATGCGGAATGGGCCAGCGCGGCGGCGCCGGATGCAAAAATCGAGTTGGTTGCGTGCGCGGATACGACTACAACGCCTGGATTCATAATCGCGGCGCAGAATATCATCAACGCCAGCGCTCCGCCCAGCATCATCAGCTTGAGCTACGGGTTTTGCGAAGCGGTGACGGGAGTAGCGTTGAACGCCGCCTATAATTCCGCGTACCAGCAGGCAGCCGCGGAGGGCGTTTCGGTGTTTGTCGCGGCGGGTGACGAAGGAGCGGCGAGCTGCGATCGGGGTTTTTTTGGCGCGACGCATGGCATAGGCGTCAGCTCATCCGGCTCGACGCCCTACAATGTGGCGGTGGGAGGAACTGATTTCGCCGATACATCGCAGCACACCAACGGTACCTATTGGGGGCCGACTAACAACTCCACTTACGGATCGGCGCTTTCTTATATTCCGGAGATCCCCTGGAATGATTCGTGCGCGGGTTCCGTCCTGGCGGCCTTTTCGGGCTACTCGGTTGGATATGGCCCCGCCGGCTACTGTGGCAGCGGCACGGCGCAACAATCCGGAAATCTGAACGTAGTGGCGGGCAGCGGAGGGCCAAGCGGATGCGCGACGGGCGCTCCGGCGGAAAATTTCGTGGTGGGAGGAAGTTGCCGGGGATATCCGAAACCTTCCTGGCAGAAAGGGGTGCCGGGGATCCCGAACGATGGCGTCCGGGACCTTCCCGATGTATCGCTGTTCGCCGCCAACGGACTTTGGAACCACTATTACGTGTATTGCTATTCGGATCTCAATAACGGCGGCGCGCCATGCGTAGGCACGCCGGACCGGTGGGTGGGCGGAGGCGGAACATCATTTTCCTCTCCGATCATGGCCGGGATACAGGCGCTGGTGAACCAGAAGATGGGGGGCGCGCAGGGCAACCCGAATCCGGTTTACTACAAACTGGCGGCCAGCTCGGTGGCGTCTTCGGTGTTCCATAGCATCACGCAGGGCGACATTGTAGTGAACTGCTCGGGCGAAATAAATTGCTTCGGGACCGGGTTTGCGGGGCGCGGCCGCTCAGAGCCCACCACGGCATTCGACGGAAACGGCGGGCTATCGACGGCCAGCCATTCGTATCGCCCCGCTTTTGCCGCCGGGAACGGTTGGAGCTTTGCTACCGGGCTTGGCAGCGTGGACGTTTACAACCTGATCTTGAATTGGAGCAAAGGCCAATGAGGACGACGCCGATGTTCAGAACAATTTTCCTGCTTAGCGGCCTTTTGATCGGGATGGCGCCGGGGCGGGCCGGGGCGCAGAGTTTCGATACCAGCGGGACGGCGGGCCTCAAAGGCCAATACCTGTTCCGGTATGTCAATTTCTTCAACGACCCGTCAGGGAACCTGGTGGAATCCTGCAGCCTGACCGGCACGATGAACTTCGATGGAGCAGGAACGTACACACTTTCGAACACGCGGATATTCGATTCGTTCGGTGTGAAGAACACAGGTTCCTGCACTTCGTTGGGAGGGGGAACGTATGGAGTGCAATCGAACGGAATGGCACAACTGGATAATCCGCTTTACCCGGCCACTCTTTTCGGCAGCTTCAGCCAGCCGGTGGTAATAGCAAGTTCGACGGAAGACGATTACTTCGATCTTTTTATCGCGGTCGAAGCACCGCAGTCGCCGGGAAACGGGATTCTCTCCGGCACATTCACCGTGGGCACGCTGGACTTTCTGAATGCTTCCGGGTCATTCGCCAGGCAAGGCTACTTCACGCTGAAGGCTGACGGCCACGGGAACATAGCGCCATTCACGGTGACGGGCTCATTAGAAAACATAAAGTCGGGCGCCACAGTTACGCAGAATGTTGCGGCCTCCAGTTATGCGCTCGCGGGCGCGGCGGGTGGGACGGTGACTTTTCCGGGCATTTCGGGCGATCAGAACGAGATTGTGAGCGGCGAAAAGGTTCTGTATGTGTCGGCCGATGGCAACTGGTTCGTCGGAGGGTCGGCAGGCGGGTCGGACATGTTCTTCGGGTTTCGCGCACTGGCTGGGACGGGTTCGAATTCGATGTTGAACGGGACGTATTTTACAGCGGGCATGGAGGACGGCGAGCCCACCAATCTCAATTTCCTGGATGCCTTTTATGGTTCCATCAGCAGCAATGGAGGCGGCACGCTCATCACGCATCAACGGTTCGACGATGTGGCCTTCTTTGATATCTTCGACAACACGTTCACCAGGGACGTCACGATAGGGCCAGACGGCACTTTTTACGATGGCAACATTTACACTTACCTGGAAGGCGCCAATGGAGCAGCACTGATGCAGATTGGCTCAAACCAACAGTTCTCGCTCATCATCGGTGTTCACGCTCCAGCGTTTAAGCCGACGTCCAGCGTGTGGATTGATCCGACCGGCATCACCGACGCCGCCAATTACACGCCAATTACGAACGCATATGCTCCCGGTGAGTTGGTGAGCCTGTATGGGACCTTCGGTGTGGCTACGCACGTGGCCCCGGCGTTGCCGTTTCCGGTGACGCTGGAGGGCGTGCAGGTTTTCATTAATGGGCAGGCGGCTCCGCTATATCTGGTCAGCCAGAACCAGATCAGCGCCTTGATTCCTTACGAGATTGCGGGTGAGTATTTTGCTACTTTCCAGGTGGTGGTGAACGGATCGAAATCGAACCTGGTGACGGTGTATGTGGATAACACGGCACCGGGAATTTACACGCTTGCGCAGAACGGAATGGGAGAAGCCGCGATGCTGCACGCCGATCAGACACCAGTGAGCGAGAGCAATCCCGCCAAGCCCAGCGAGACGGTGATCCTGTTCATGAACGGTCTTGGACCGGTGAGCCCGCAGGTGGGGGATGGCACGGCTGCTCCCAGTAGCCCGGTGAGCACCAGTCTTGAGGCTGCGGACATCGGTGTGTTTCTTGACGATGGCCAGGATTTCTTAGCGGCCCAGGTTTTGTTCGCCGGCCTGGCGCCCGGATTTGCCGGGTTATATCAGATCAATTTCACGTTGCCGGATAGTGGTTTGAACAACGGCGATGTGCACATTGTTTTTGCCACCAGGGAGGCGGAGAACGAGATGGCGACTATCAGTTTGTCCGGCTTCACGGCTCTGCCCCCGCAGGTTGCGCATAGCCGTCGCGCTTCTCTGCAACGGAGACACCGAGTGGCGGATCGAACCAATTACGGACGGCATTCTAAGAATTTCAGGCGGGCGTTGCCATCCCGAACTTCTTTATTGCGCGGTTAACAACCGCGCGCAAGATGGCATCCCAATGCCACTTAGTTTTCTCGGAATTCAGACTTGGGGTGTCGTGGGGCAGGGCCATGCCCTGCCGGGACATCGAGGGAGTGAGTTCCCGGCGCGCAGCAACCATCGGTTCGTTCGCGGTTTGCAACGATCCCCATCTGGCAGGGCATGGCCCTGCCCCACCAGGGTCGAAATTCCTACAATTGGGAAAACTACGCGACATTGGGATGGCATCCTGCCCCACGTTGCAAACTGACATGTTTTCGTAACACGTTTTAGAGGCGAACTGTAACAGACGCTGGTTATACTGGCCGGAGCTTGGGAGAAAACATGCAGAAAATCAGCAGCACCCGCGTCCTACCGTTGGCCGCTTTGACGCTCGGCATTGCCGGCATCACGTTATCGGGACAGACTACCTCAACGACACCTCAGGCGGTGGCTCCTTACCAGTTGAGCGTATTCGCGAAAGCTCCCACCGGCCTGAGTGCACCCGATTCTGTTGCAGTGCGTGGAGACCATGTCTTCGTTGGATATGGAGATGGCCATGCGCCGGATGGTTCCGACGGATTGACCAGCCAGGTTGTCGAGTATGAAATGAACGGTAACCTCATCCACATATATACTGTGCTCGGCCACAACGATGGAATAAAAGTGGACCCGACCACAAATCTTGTCTGGGCCATGCAGAACGAAGATTCCAATCCCAATCTCGTCATCATCAATCCCGAAACTCAGGTGCAGACGACATACACGTTCGGACCGACACCGCACGGCGGCGGGTACGACGATATCGTGTTCAAAGGTTGCGAGGTGTACCTCAGCGCTTCCAATCCCCTGAACAATCCGAATAATGGTCCAGCCATCGTTACAGCACAAATATCGGGGAGCACGGTGATTGTCCAGCCTGCGCTGGCGGGAGAATCCAGCGCAATCGACGTCCTCACGGACCAGACGATTCAGCTCAACCTGCTGGATCCGGATTCGATGACTCTGGATACCCTGGGCAATCTGGTGCTGGACAGCCAAGGGGACCAGGAGCTGATCATCGTTAGCAATCCTGGGACGGCTGCCCAGCAGGCGTTGCGTTTGCCGTTGACGTACCAAACGTCCAGCGGACCGAAATCGGTGGAAACCGATGACACGGCGTTTGTGACTTCGAGTCAAGGGTTTCTTCTATTCGCCGACAAAGGTCTGAACACGGTCTTCAGTTTGACCAGAAACGCCTTCATGCCGGGCGCGGCTTATACCGCGGCGGATGGAGGTCCATTCGTAGGCTCGCTCAACATGACGACCGGTGTTGTCACTCCGGTTGTAACGGGCCTGAACGGTCCAGGAGGCATGGTGTTCGTGGATACTTCGGGAGTGAAAAGCGAACCCAAGAACGTTTGCCGCAGCCTTGTCCCGGGAATCAGGTAGCCCGGCCAGGCCGTCACAAAAGCGAACTCCTGTTGTTATGAATTTTTGTGCGGCAATGCCACCTGCCAGCATGACGTTCAATCGTTGCGCTATCATTTTTGGGCTTCTCGACTTGGCACTCTTTCCGGATAAGTGCAGGATACATCGGGCGCTGTGGTTCCTAAGCAAAGCGACCACGGTGGCGGTATCGAATGACGACGGGCTTTAGCCTGGAAGTGGACGGTCGTGTAAAGCACCGACTCCCTTAGGGTCGCGGTTCGGAAACGCAGAGCGCTCAATCCAGCAGGTGGCCCATTTTTTGTTTTTTGGTTCGGAGGTAGCCTTCGGTGGATTCGTGCGGGGCTACGATGCAGGGGATTCGTTCGGCTACCTGGATGCCGGCGTTTTCGAGGGCCGCGATTTTTTCGGGATTGTTTGAGAGCAGGCGCACGCTGGTTACTTTGAAGTAGCGCAGGATTTCGGCAGGCATTTCGTAATGGCGCAGGTCAGCTTCAAAGCCCAGACGTTCGTTCGCTTCCACGGTGTCCGCGCCGCCGTCCTGCAGCTCATAGGCGCGGAGCTTGTTGAGCAATCCGATGCCGCGGCCTTCCTGATGTTCGTAGATCAGCAGGCCGCGGCCTTCTTCGGCGATCAGGTTCAGCGAAAGCTCCAGTTGCGAGCGGCAATCGCAACGCAGGCTGTGGAACACATCGCCGGTGAGGCATTGGGAATGAATGCGGACGAGGGGCGGATCTTCGCGCGATGAAATGTCGCCCATGCGCAGCACCACGCATTCCTGGACTTCACCGCCATAGACGCCTTCGAACCCGAAGATGCGGAAATGGCCGAACCGGGTCGGAAAATTGGCTTCGGCTACTTTGCTGACCATTGCGGGAACTTGCTTTCATTATAATGATCGGCAGGCGCGCGATGCTGGAACCGCAACAATTAGTGGTCTTGCTGTTGAGGCTGGCCGTGGCTGCGTCGCTCGCCAGCATTCTATCCAGGTTCACCGCGTTCCAGGGTATGTTGATGCGCGAAGAGCGGACCATGGTGCAGCGCGTGAAGCTGGCGCTGAGCTGCTCGGCTGCTTATGGCGCCAGCGTTGCGACGCGCGTGTTGATACCCGCCTATCAAGCTGTGGATCTTGGTCTGGAAGGCAGCCTGGTTTCTGGAATGGTGGGTGGCTACGTGACCGGGCTTCTGTCCGGCGTTCTCATCTCGATTCCTGCGCTGTTCCGCGGGGAGTTCGTCTCCATGCCCTTGTTTGCCGGCGTCGGCGTGCTGGGTGGGTTGCTGCGCGACATCGCTCCCGAGAAGGAAGACATCTGGCGATTCTCGCCTATTTTCGGCTTGAATCCGGCGCGGCTGCGGCAACGGCAATCGCAGCTCCGGGTGCTATTTCAGCTCGGCTGTCTCTTCACCATAGTTTTCGCTGAGATGTTGCGATTTTCCGCGGCACGCTGGTTCCCGGGGGGAGTGTTTTCCCTAGCGCGCTTGTGGCACGGGACGAATCTGGTCACAGCAACCGCGATCTGCGCCAGCACGGTGTTCGCGGTGATGCTGCCGCTCAAGATCTGGAACAACACGCGCAACGAAAAAAAGCTGGAAGCGCAGCAATTGCGGCTGAACGAAGCCCGCCTCGCGGCGCTAACCAGCCAGATCAATCCGCACTTTTTGTTCAACACGCTCAACTCGGTGTCCTCGCTGATACGGACCAATCCGGATCAGGCGCGCAGCGTCGTTTACCGGCTGTCGAGTATTCTGCGGAGGCTGTTGCGGAAGACCGATAATCTTACGCCGCTGAGGGAGGAGCTGACCTTCATCGACAATTACATGAACATCGAAATGGTGCGCTTCGGCGAGAAGCTGCGATTTGTGAAGGAGATCGATCCGGAGACGCTGGACCGCATGGTGCCCAGCATGATGCTGCAGCCGATTATCGAGAACAGTATCCGGCATGGATTGAGCAGCAAGGTGGAGGGAGGGATGATCCGGGTGCGGAGTTCAGTGGCGGACGGCAAGCTGCTACTAGTGGTGGAGGACGACGGCGTGGGAATTCCGGAAGCCAGATTGGCGACGCTGTTTGAGCAGGGCATCGGAGTGAGCAACGTGAACGAGCGGCTGAAGGTGCTGTTCGGGCAGGATTACCGGATGTGGATCGACAGTAAGCCGGGCGAGGGGACGCGGACGGGGATTGAGATTCCGGATGTGCAAGTGGCGGAGGAGTTGACGACGGCGGGGTGAGGCAGGCGGCTGCCCAAACCATGCAACTCAAGAATCGATTTGCAGAACGCCGCCGATCCGGTAGTGGGCTACTTTGAATTATCAGACCCCTCTGCCAAAAAACCAGGCGTAGACCACGAACGCGCCCACAACGGCAACCATTATGGCAATCAGAATCAGCGCTGCCCTCAACTGATTTGTGGGTTCGGGCTTGTATTTCATATGTTTTCATCGTAGCTCTTGAATCGGTTACGCAGCTCTTTCTGCCTCCTGCTCAGAGGCTTCCAGTAGCGCCACGATGTCAGACACTTCCCACACACGATCCAAAAGTAGCCCACTACCGCCGATCCGGGCTACTGTGAGGGTATGGCTAAGGACAGGAGCATGGATCCGTTTGTTTCCGGCGAGCCGGCTGTTGAGATCAGCCCAGCGACCGGCTGCCTCCTGAAACAGCGCATGAAGACCGCCGTTGAAGGCCGATTGATTCCCGCCGACAAAGCCCGCCAGCGAATCCACGAATGGCTTTCAAGGTCCTCTACCACCAAGACGCGTTAGCC
>DASYNU010000294.1:0-7917 GCA_036008345.1 Bryobacteraceae bacterium | reverse complement strand
ATTCTGAGCTTTTCCGACGCTGCCGTTCGTCAAATTGAGGCGCTGCCCGGCGTTCGCGGCGCGGCAGTTGGATCGGCGGCTTTCAGCAGCTTCACTGGAAATTCTCCCAACGAAAAGATTGTAGTAGAAGGGCGCCCAATCAGCGAGGATGCTCAGCGCCACGAACGCGACCTGGTTAGCGACGGATACTTTCGCGTGTTAGGGATCCGGTTGCGGCAGGGGCGCTCGTTTTCCGGGGCCGATGTACACGACTCGCCGCCAGTCGCAGTGATCAACCAGACCATGGCGCGGCACTTCTGGCCGATGGGGAATCCCATTGGAAAGCGCTTCAAAGAAGTGTTGCCCGGCCTGGACGGCCCTTGGGTGACGGTAGTGGGAATCGTGGGCGACGTTTCGCTCAGTCGCGACGGCAGCATGGCGCCAATCTTCTACCGTCCGATCCGGCAATGGCCGCTCGCACGATTGCCACTGGTTGTTCGAACCCAAGGCAATCCCCTGGACTTGGTCGCGGCGGTGAGGACGGTGGTGCGTTCGTTGGACGCCGCGATCCCGTATTTCGACATCACAACCGTGGAGCATCAACTTGAAGAACTCGATCGGCCGCGGCGGTTTCAGACCGGATTGCTCGTGGCGTTTGCGATTGCCGCGCTGGTGCTGGCGGCGCTAGGTCTCTACGGGCTGATGAGCTATTGGGTGGAGCAGCGCAGCAGGGAGATTGGCATTCGTGTCGCTCTGGGCGCGACCAACCACAGTATTGTGCGCCTAATTTTGCTGAGAAGCTTCGAATGGGTCTGCATTGGAGTGGTCATCGGTATCGGAGGTGCGCTTGCGTTCGGGCGTGCGCTATCCAGTCTGCTATTCGGAATCACAGCAGCCGACCCGGTCACGCTAGTCGCGGTCATCGCTGTACTGATGTCAGTCGCAATCGCGGCGTCCAGTCTTCCAGCTCTTCGCGCGGTGAATGTCGATCCGGCGATCGCTCTCCGGCATGAGTAGGAACCTGAATCACCGGCGTCTCCACGGCGTGCGGTGAGTCGACTGTTTCATGATCCCGGGCTACCGCCTGATGATCGCCCCCGAGTTTATTCAGGCCCTCCAGAGCGCCGCATGACGGAAAAGTTTGGCGTGAATGGAGCAGGCTGGCAGCCCAATGTCACTTAGTTTTCACCTCAGGGGCTGGGCCACTCGTGGGGCAGGGCCATGCCCTGCCAGGCGCGCCTTTTGATCCAGGTGGCGCAACCTGCGGAGGAGGAGAAGCTTTACTACGAATCGGAAAGCAGACTCGCCCATGAGTCCGGCAGGGCATGGCCCTGCCCCACAAGTTTCGATTACGGGAAAACTAAGTTGCTCCGGGCTGCCAGCCTGCGCGGCGGTTGATTACCGCCGCCTATCCATTAAACGTGGACATTCGGGCCGATTGACAATCGGCCGCAGCTTAACAAGCTGCCTCACATCCCTCTGGCATACGTGTGCTGCGTAAAGCAAAATTTGGCTACCATCGTAGATTGCTACGCATACATGTCAGCGCCATCATCTTTGACTACGGAAACGTGCTCTGTTCTTCGCCGCTCGCGGCGGAGATTGAAGGGATGGCCAACATCCTCAACCTGCAGGTCGCCGACTTTCAGCAGCGCTATTGGCAGGATCGGCTGTCGTTTGACCGGGCGGCGTTGGATCCGGCCAGCTACTGGAACACCGTGGCCGGACGGCAGTTGAGCCCATCCGATATCGAGCGGGTGCAGCAGATCGACAGCGCCAGTTGGTCGCATCCCGATCCGGTAATGCCTCAGTGGGCGCAGCGGGTCCGTGCTGCCGGATTTCGCACCGGGCTGCTCTCGAATATGCCGGCGCCGGTACGCGACTACATTGTCCGCTGTCCGTGGCTGCCCGAATTCCACCACTCGACGTTCTCCTGCGACCTGCGGAGCACCAAGCCCTCGCCTGAGATCTACCAGCATTCTTTGGCCGGCCTCGGCGTCTCGCCATCCGATGCTCTACTGCTGGATGACCGCGTGGAAAACGTGCACGCCGCCGAAGCCTTGGGGATTCACGCGATCCTCTTTACAACCCCTCAGGCTCTTCCGCACGAACTTGATCGACGCTTCGCCATACATGTGCCGCTGGTTGTAGAGTAAGTTAGAGTAAAAAGAGGCGATGAAAAAAACCAGTAACGCGGCGGAACTTCAGGCGATCGCAAAGCAAATGCGGCGCGAGATAGTCGAGATGATTACCTACGCCAAATCCGGGCATCCGGGCGGTTCGCTTTCCGTGGTGGAGATCCTGGTTACGTTGTTCTTCGATGTGCTGCGGCACGACCCCGCGAATCCCAAATGGCCGGATCGCGACCACTTTATCCTTTCCAAAGGCCACGCTGCACCGGTGCTGTATACAGTTATGGCGGAGTGCGGATACACACCCAAAGATCAACTCAACACACTGCGCAAGCTCGGCTCCATCTACCAAGGTCATCCGGATGTGCGGTTTATTCCCGCGCTCGAAGCATCCACGGGCTCGCTCGGAGAGGGCCTTTCCATTGGAATTGGAATGTCGCTTGCCGCCAAACTGGATCAACGGCCCTCGCGAAGTTACGTGGTGTTGGGCGATGGCGAAATTCAGGAAGGGCAAATCTGGGAGTCAGCGATGTTCGGCGGCGACAAAGCCGTCGACAACCTGGTAGCCATAGTCGATTACAACCATATTCAACTGGATGGATTCGTGAACGATATCCTGCCGCTGGATCCGCTGCCTGACAAGTGGCGCGCGTTCAACTGGCACGCCATTGAAGTGGATGGCCACAGCATCCCCGCGCTACAGGCTGCCTTTGCCGAAGCGGCCGCAACCAAGGGAAAGCCTACCGTGATTGTCGCGCACACCATCAAAGGGAAAGGCGTATCGTTCATGGAGAATAATCCGAAATTTCATGGCACCGCGCCCACCCAGGAAGAGATGGAAAAGGCGCTGATGGAGCTGGCCTGAATGGAAACGAAAACGAAATTTGATTTGAAGCTGGGGATGGCCACGCGCGAAGCTTTCGGAAGGGCGCTGGTAGACCTGGGCCGCGAGAACAAGAACGTGGTGGCGTTGGACGCGGATCTTTCGAAATCCACTTACACCCACTTCTTCGCCAAGGAATTTCCCGAGCGCTTCGTAGAATGCGGAATTGCCGAAGCCAACATGATCGCGATCGGCGCCGGCCTGGCTTCCAGCGGCAAGATTCCCTTCGCGGCCAGCTTCTCCTGCTTCGCCATTAATAAGGGTTTCGAACAACTTCGCGTCGCAGTGGCTTACCCGAACGTGAACCTCAAAGTGGTGGGCACGCACAGCGGCATTTCGATCGGCGAAGACGGCCCGTCGCAGATGAGTATTGAGGATCTGGGCCTGGCCTGTTCTCTGCCCGGCTTTACCGTGCTTTCTCCATCCGACGAAGTATGCATGCGTGCGCTGGTGTTCGCCGCGGCGGCTCACGTGGGCCCCGTCTTCCTTCGCGCTGGGCGGCCCAAAGCGGCTGTGGTGCATGCGGCAGGCCAACCCTTTGAAATTGGCGGTTCCGTGCAGCTGACCGACGGGCGTGACCTCACCATCATCGCCCACGGACTACTGGTAGCGGAGGCCATTCGGGCCCAGGAAGCGCTGGAAGCAGAGGGCGTGTCCGCGCGCGTTATCGACATGTATTCCATTAAGCCATTGGATAAGGAAGCGATCTCCCGCGCGGCCGGCGAAACGCGTGCGATTGTGGTGGCTGAGGAGCACCTGGTGGCCTCGGGCCTGGGTGTGCGGGTTTCCCAGGTGGTAGCGGAGACGCATCCTTGCCCCATGGAATTCGTGGGAATTCAAGATACATACGCGGAGTCCGGGACTCCCGAAGAGCTGATGGAGAAGTACGGCCTGTTGGCGAGCAATATCATCGCGGCGTCGCAGCGGGTATTGAGCCGGAAGTAGAAGGAATGAATCAGTCACCGGCTCCCTTACGGTCGCGGCTCGGAACGAGGTTTTGCGTACCCAACCGCGACCGTAAGGGAGCTGGTGCCTGTTCGATTCATTTACAGCCCACGAAACAATTTAATAGTTTCTTGTTGCATTAGGACTAAAAAAGATGCATCATGAGCGATAAGCGTCGTAACAAAAGGGTATCGCAGGCCTCACAGCCGGCCTTGGCTCAGATGCTGTTCGCCGCCATCCAGGAGCACGACGCGGCTTTGGATGGAGTAGCGCGTGTGTTGCACGATGACGTCAGTCAGGTGCTGAGCGCAGTGGGGTTGCAGCTCGACGCCATGAGGATGGACTTCAGGGATCAAGCGCCCGGCATTGATGCCAGGGCGACCGAGATTCAGACCATGCTCGAGCAGGTGATCGAACAGTTACGCGATATCAGTAACGAGCTAAATCCCTCCATCGTGGAGAGAGCCGGATTGCAGTTCGCGCTGGACCGTCTGGCGGGCAAGTTTCGCAAGACTTTCGCCGGTTCCCTGCGCCTGCATTTCGATTCCACGGCGCGGGTGCCCACCGGCATCGCAACTATCTTCTATAAAATTGCGGAGTGTGCGCTGGAGAGCGCTGTGGAGCGGCCGCATTGTAGCGCCATCGATATTCACCTAAAAAGAGCTCAAGGCGATTTTGTTTTGGAGATTCGCGATAACGCAGAGATCGAGGATGGCGACCGCACTAAACTTCCCTTGGCGCGCCTGTTGCTGGATTATTATGCCTCCAAAGGCCGCATCGCGCTGGATATTCGCGGCACCCCTACCCGCGGTACCGTAATCCGAGCCAGTCATCCGCAGCCGGACCCTGTTCCGGAGATCGCGAGCTAGCGTAAAATGCCATGTCAAGTCCTGGTGGTTGACGATCACAAAATCATGCGGGATGGCATCAAGGCCATCCTGAGGCATAGTGACGATTTCGTCGTCATGGCCGAAGCCGAGAACGGCACCGAGGCCGTTCAGATCTCGAAGTTGAAGCGGCCGGATATCATCCTGATGGATATTGGCCTGCCGGGATTGAACGGCATCGAAACCACTACCGAGATTCTGCGTTACAATCCCGAAGCTAAAGTCATCATCCTTTCGATGTACGACGACGAGCATTCGGTGGTGAGCGCTATTCGAAGCGGCGCGCGCGCGTTTGTGCTGAAAAAAGCCTCAGACGGCGATTTGCTGGACGCTCTGCGAACCGTTGCCAAAGGCGGCTCGTACCTGAGTCCACAGGTTTCCGATCGCCTCTTGCAACGCATCCAGCGCGGCGATCTGGAATCGAAGCCGGTGGCTTCAGCGCTGTCGGATCTCTCGCCGCGTGAACTGCAGGTGCTTCGCCTGGTGGCCGAAGGGAAAACCAGCAAGGAGATCGCGGTGATGCTGGATCTGGGCCTGCAGACGGTGCGCAGTTATCGGAAAACGATGATGAAGAAACTGGGCGTGAACAACGTCGCGGGGTTGACCCAGGTGGCGCTGGCGGCTGGCATCACGCGCTTTCCGGTCCAGATGCCCGACCAAAAGGCCGCGCCTTAAATGGAAACTCCCTGGGGCGCGCTGCCCGTATCGGATGCGCACATCCACTTTTTTTCGCACCGCTTTTTCTCCGCGCTGGCAGATCAAAAGAAAACGCCGGTGACCGCGCTCGAGCCTCTGCTGGGCTGGCAAATGCCCGGCGAAGATCCCGCGCAGTTAGCTGCTACGTGGGTCCAGGAGCTGGATCGGCATGGCATTTCAAAAGCAGTGCTGATCGCGAGTGTGCCGGGCGATCAGGATTCCGTGATAACAGCGGCGCAAACATTTCCAGATCGTTTCTACGCGTACATAATGGTGAACCCGACGGCGCCGGACGCGGTTACGCAAGTGGAGAGCGCGTTGTCCAGCGGCTACCTCCGCGGCCTCTGTTTTTTTCCGGCCATGCATTGCTATTCCATCCAGGATGAGCGTGCCCGAAAACTTCTGGATCTGGCCGCAGCGAAACCCGGTACTGTTGCATTTGTCCACTGTGGCGTGCTAAGCGTAGGCGTGCGTAGAAAGCTCGGCTTGCCATCATTATTTGATATGCGCTACTCGAACCCGATCGATCTGCACGCGGTCGCGCTGCGCTATCCGCAAACGCGTTTCATCGTCCCTCATTTTGGAGCGGGCTACTTCCGCGAGGCGCTTATGCTATGCGATCTATGCCCGAACGTATACCTGGATACTTCCAGCAGCAATAGCTGGATGCGGTACGAAGAGGCCCATCTCGATCTCCGAACCGTTTTTCGCCGAGCCTTGGATGTAGCGGGGCCGAAACGACTGCTTTTTGGCAGTGATTCGTCCTTTTTTCCGCGCGGCTGGAACCTAGCGGTGTTCGACGCGCAGACCAAAGCGCTCTACGAAATCGGCATCACGGGCGAAATCGCTTGTTCCATTTTGCACGACAATTTGCAATTTTTATTTTCTTGAGACGAAGCGCGCAGGGTCGGCACACTCTTGTCGGAAGTGCCATGACTCTAAAAATCCGGCGCCGGGAATCGGGCGCACTATTCATACATCCTATGCATCCTACTCCGCGCACGGTAATTTTGGCGCCGGGTTTTCAGGAAACCAAGCTGGTCAGGGTTTTCCCGGCCGGCTGGACCGAAGAGGCAGCACGCTTTAATCCTTCCTCTGTCGCAGGCACGACAGAGCAACTGCGCAGGCTCACCAAGAGCGGCCTGGAACTCGGCCATGCCGTGGTGGCGTTCACCTATGGCGGCCAGGCAGGTCTCTCCGATGATGATCGCGACCTGTTCTGGGACTCCTTCGGCGTCCCGGTTTTTGAACAGCGCCTGGGGCCCGGCAATGAACTGCTAGCCATGGAATGCGAGGCGCACGCCGGGTTGCACGTGATGGGCGACTACAGCGATGCGCACTTGGATCGGAATTCTTGCGTATGCGGCAATCCCGCACCGCGGGTTCAAAGACGGCGAATCGACGAACTGGCGGACATGCTCGCCTGACGGCGCCGCCGCGGCACCGGTTCTTCGGTTATTCAGTTATTCGGTTCTTCGGTTCGGTCAACCGCCCGCTCGTTGAACCGATGCCCGAGGTTTAGTAACCGAAGAACCGAATAACCGAAGAACGCGGCGCCGGCCTTCAGGCCAAAGCCGCCTTGCAATATTCAAAACACTTTTTGACTTCTGCGACTGTGTCCATTCCTGGCTTGCCGTATTCGTATTCGATCATCGCCGGAATCGGATATTTGTTGTTCTTTAACAACTGCAGCACACCTTTGATGTCCGTATCGCCTTCGCCGAACGGCATGTTGGGACCGTGATTCTTCTTGCGGTCCTTAATATGCAATGTCACGATGCTTGCGTGATGCTCCGCAATGAAGCTCACCGGGTCGAAGTTCGCGGCGGTGAAGTGCCCGATGTCCAGATTTATTCCGATATACTTCGATCGGCCCGCCATGGCGGTCTTCCAATCGTCCGGAGTCGAGAATTCGTTCTTCTTCATGCTGTCGTGATTGTGGAAGCCCACCACGATTTTATAGCGCTGCGCGTATTTGTCCACTCGCTCTGAGACAGTCACGTTAGAAGACGCCGTGATACGCGTAGCACCCAGGAGCCGCGCGACCCGGAAGGCATGGTCAATCTCGTCGTCGCTGAATTCGTCACGGAAGCTGTCGTTATAGGAGTAAATCTCAATGCCGGCATCGTCGAACTTCTTACGCACTGCCCGAATTTCATCCACCGGCGGAGTCGCGCGCCAGGCCTTCAACTGTTCACGGTCCTTGGGCGCAATATCGCTCACCGTCAATTCCGCGTAGCCTAGGCCGATCACCTTCATGCCGTCGATGCGCGCGTCGAGCGTAGGAAGATCGCGAAAGCTGTAGGTCTGCGACCCGATCATGACGCCAGCGATCTTGGAGTTGATTTTGGATTTCGCCAACGCCGCGGCCAAAGGCGCCCCCAGCGCCAGCTTC
>DASYNU010000293.1:0-16065 GCA_036008345.1 Bryobacteraceae bacterium | reverse complement strand
CTTCAATGCGCCACCACTCGACGTAGCCGGCCTGCGCCAGGAGTGGAAAGCTTTTCGCTCCAGCGCCGCCAAAATCCCGCCGCGCAATCTGCCATCTGCCGAGTTGGTGCGCCGCCATTGGGAGGAGCTGAAAGCGGAGGCAGTTCGCCAGAATCGGTCAATCTTCGCGATTTCCTCGTTGATGGCTCTGGAAGTGGTGTCGCACGCACCCCAGAATTTGCTGCGACTCGCGCGCGCAGCGAACCGCGCAGTCTGGCGCACCGGACAAATGCTCGCTGATGGTTTGCTGGACCACTACAGTTCAACGCTCGCTGATATTCGAGAGCGCGGCTTTGCGGCTTATTGGGCGGAGCAGTTTCGTCCCTATATGCGGGCGGCCGCCGGGCAATTTTCGCCGCGCCATCGCTCGCTCACGGATAAATGGCTGCGATGATAGCCTGGTAGGAATGAAGCGGCGCACTGTTCTTGAAATACTACCCGCGATGGCCCTGCCGCAGCAGCTTGCGCATGCGGTCGACCTGTGTGCCGCGAACGGCGGGTCGCGATTTGAGAATTATAGCTACGCTTTCTTTTCCGCCGAAGAGGCGGAGCTGACCAGCCGTTTGATGGAGATCATCATTCCCGCCGACGCAAATTCGCCAGGAGCCAAAGAGGCTCGCACGGCCGCGTTTGCTGACCTCATGTTGTCCACTGGCCCGGCGGATGCACGGCAGCGATGGCGTGAGGGACTTGACCTGTTCCGGCAGCGGGCGTCGCTAGAGGCCGCTGTGGCAGAAGCGGCTCAGGAAGAAGAGGCTCCGAAGACCGATCTCGGGCGATTCTTCGTAGCGCTAAAACGGATGACTGTGGATGGATACTACACCTCACCCGTAGGAATCCATCAGGATTTGAAGTATCAGGGGAACGAGCATCTCACGGCGTCGCCGAAGTGCGATCACCCGGAGCATAAATCTGCACAATAACAGCACCGACTCCCTTACGGTCGCGGTTCGGTAAGGCGCTTACAACTCGCCTTTGCGGCGCTGTTCACGAATATAGTCGCTGGCCCGAAGCGACAGAGCCATGATGGTCAGCGTGGGATTCTTCTCGCTGGATGTTGTGAAGCTGCTTCCGTCGGTGACAAACAGATTCTTCACGTCGTGAGTCTGGCAGAAGCTGTTCAGCACGGACGTCTTCGGATCTTTCCCCATGCGTGCCGTCCCCACTTCATGGCTCGCGAAGCCCCCAGGTAGGTCGGCGAATTTTTCCGTGACGGTTCCTTTTAATCGCCCGCAGATTTCTTCGCCAGTCTGGCGCAGAGCGCGATAGACCATCTTGTCCTGTTCGGAAAATCGAAAACGCACCACCGGTATCGGAATTCCCAAAGCATCCTTTTGATCCGGGTCGATGGTGACGCGATTTTCCGCCCGCGCCTCAACCTTGCCGAAACCTCCCAGCATCAGGAATCCAGGCTGCATCTTCCGCACCGTGTCCTTGAATTTCGATCCATAGCCCGGGACGCGATACGCCTGAAAGGGAAACATGTTACCGGCAAAGTTGATCTGAAAATCATAGGCGCCGGCGGGCGTCTGCGTTTGAAAGCGCGGGATGAGAGCGTGATCCAGGGCCCCGTCTTGATTGGACGGCTTGCGGCCCTCCAGCTCCGCCAGATAAACGTGGGCGGAGTCGCCCATGTGCCCGTGCAGATACCGGCCCACGGCACCGCTCGAATTAGCCAGGCCGGTGGGATACCGTGGAGTCCGTGAATTCAAAAGCAGCCGGGCGGTCTCAACCGTGGCGCAGCACACCACAATGACGCGCGCGCGGATCTCCTCCTCCTGCCGCGTTTCATGATCGACAATTGACACGCCTTTCGCGCGCCCTTCGTCATCCATCAGGATCTCGCGCGCCAAGGCGTTTTGCCGGAGGGTCAGGTTGCCGGTTTTTCTCGCTTTGGGCAGCATGGAGCCGGGAGTGCTGAAGATGGCCGAGACATCGCAGCCATCCATGCAGTGGCCGCAGTAGTGGCAGGCCGGGCGATTGTCGTAATTCCGCGTGAGCAGCGCTTTGCGCGTCGGGATCACCGGGATGCCCATGGGCGCGCACGTGCGCTTCAGGATTTCTTCGCTGCAGCGGAACGGAAGCGGAGGCAGGTAGTGTTTTCCCGCCGGAAGAGTCGCGATCTGGTCGTCCTGGCCGCAGACTCCGATGGTCTGCTCAATTCGCTCGTAATAAGGCGCCAGTTGATCGTAAGTCAGGGGCCAGTCTTCTTCGATTCCATAGACGGAATGCTGGCGGAAATCCGGCGGCGCGTAACGCAATACCACAGCGTTCCAATGCAGCGTGCGGCCGCCGAGGACGCGAATGCGGTCCACCGAGATTCCGTCGGAGTCGGCGTAACGGATGGAGTTAGAAACGTCGCCCGGATAAAACAGCGCCTGCTTCTCGGAACGGAAGCCGCGGAACTGCATGTCGTAAGGCCAGCAATGCGAGCGGAACCGGTGCGGCGGTACTTCGGCACCGGCTTCGAGCAGCACTACTTTCGCGCCCGCTTCGCACAGCTCTTTGGTCACCACTCCGCCCGCGGCGCCGGAGCCGATCACGCAGACATCGTATGTAATGGTCGGCACTGCCGCGCTATTCGATATCGAAATCGGTGGTTCGAACTATCGGCTTCCCGGGCTTGTCCATGGCGCTCATCTCCACACGATAGCCTCCGGGAGCAAGTCCCGTCACCGGCAGCTTCAAGCCAACAGGCAGCACCGGATTCGTACTCTTATCGGGGATCGGAATTCGTATCCACCCGGAATCCACCTTCTGCTCGCCGGATTTGCGATCCACTATCTTGAGCGATATCCCGACTTCCACCGGATCCTTTCGATCCGGAACAGCCAGAAGAGGTTCATAGACTTCCATATAGAGCACCGCGTTTTGCGTGCTCTTGAACTTGGTGGTGCCGGCGGGAATAATCTGCATTCCCGAAGCGACTAACGGCTTCCGGTCCGAAATCAGCTCGGCGTCCAGGCTGCCTCCCATATCCGATGCCCGGAAAACCTCCTTGCTGAGAGCGATTCCGCTGATGCCGAATTGTTTCGTGTCGTAGGGTTCCACGGCCAGCGGCATTTCAATCTTTCCGAAGCTGTCGTTACTGGCGCCGAAAACCACCTTCAAGGCGTATTGGCCGGCCGCGATATCAAACTGGTTTTCGTAATGGTAGGGACGTTCCTGGAAGGCTTCCATTTGCTTTTTGTCGGGAAACTCCAGCTTCACGGTGTCGCTGAAACGCGCGCCCACCGTTCCATCCTTGGTGGATGCGATGCCCAGGATATTCACGTCGGCATGGAATTTTCCCTTATCCTTGGCGAATTTCACGGAGTCAGTCGGGATATCCATGGCCACGTTTACGCGAGCCGTGTTCGTTCCCGTATAGAAAAACGGGAGCTGCATGGAGGCCGGAATGTTGCCGGCCTGCGCGGAGGCAGCCCGGGCTTCCAGAGTCTTTTCAATCGGATTACCGGCCAACAGATCGCGCGGCCGGACATTGCAATATCCGCTGCGGGCCCGGACACTGGTTCCACCGCGCTCCACCTTCACTTGCAGCGTGTGGCAGCTTCCTTCTTCCGATTCGTCTGGTGAGTAGCCCAGGACGTAATGTTCGTTCATCTCTTTTCCGATTTTGTTTAAGCCGCCCTCGAGATCGTTGGTGTCGTGAATCACGAAACCGCCGGTGCCGTCGGCCAGCATGTACATCACCTGCTGATTCGTGGTCGCGCTTTCCGGCATCTTCGGGATGAGCAGCCGGGGATTGGCGTTGGGGTTCAGGGGATTGTTGGGATTATATGTATTCGGATTATTGGGCGAACTGGTACCGCCGCCGCCACCTTTTCCAGTACCCGTGCCGGAAGGCGTGCCGCCGCCCTTTCCGCCGCCACCGCCGCCTCCAGCGGGCGTGCCACCACCACCGCCTGGGTGACCACCACCGCCACCGCCTCCACCACCACCGCCGCCTCCACCTCCACCTCCGCCCCCTGGGTGTTGCGCCAAGAATGCCGTGGAGGCAGGCTCAAAGGCCGCAGGCTGCAGGAAGGACGATCCGAGTGTGGAAATCGAGTGGAACAAACTGGACAATCCGCTGGACAATCCGGCAGACAATCCGCGCTTGCCGGATCCGTTGTCAGGAGCGGTCAAACTGCCGCTCGGACCGCCTGCCACCAGGCCTCGCACGTCGATCGGGTAAATCGCGATGTTGGCTTTGTTGCAAGCATCTATCGTCGCGGTGACTTCAAAGCGTTGATCGTCCCCGAGTGGAAACCCAGAAGTCAGCAAGACCAGCGTCTTGCGTCCTGGCACGTCGGCCAGGTTTTTCGCCAGACTTCGCAGCGAAAGAATCATGTCGCGTGCCCCGAAATCCGCCGCCGCCCGGTTCAGTTGGCCCATTGGTCCCGTATCGGCGCTGGTCGAAGTAAAGGATCCCTTCACGCCCGAGACCACTGCCTTCAATCGGTCGACATCGGAGGTAAAATTCTGCGAAATCACGATGCTGCCGCCGAAATTCACAATGGCCATCATGACGTTCGTCCCGCCATTTGTTTCGATAAATTTGGAGGCCGATTTCCGCGCCAGAGCCTGGTCGCCATACGACATGCTGGAATTATCGAAGAACAGCACCAGATAGCGCTTCTGCGAAGCCGTGGGTGAGTTAGGATCGGCTTCAAACGAGAAGGTCTTGACGGTTTGTTCCCGTTTGTCCTCCCACACCTTGAAGTCCTTGGCGGTGAGGTCACGGACGTAGCCGCCCTTCTTATCGGTGACGACGGCGTCCACCAAAACGAGTTTGGTTTCGGTTTTGATGACGGCGCCGGAGTCGGCTGGCTGCTGGCCTGGCGACAATCCACTCAGCAAGCTGAGAAGTCCGGCTAACAATAGGATGCGTTTAGAATTCACGATCATGTCTCTGACCTCCAACATCATGGAATCTCTACCGCGCCGTTGAGCGCCGCCATCTTCTGGCCTTCGGCGTCTCTTACGACGATCCTGACAAAATAGCTTCCTGGCGCCACATCAAACCCGCTCTTCACTGTAATCCCCGAGTTGAGCCGGCCGGACAAAGTCTCATCCTTCAGATGCATGTCCACGGTCTTTTCCATGGCGTTGACAAAGTTTCCGTTTCTGTCGAACAATCCAGATGTTACCGTCAGGATATCTGCGTTTCGTCCATCCGCTTTTCGAAAACGCAGCTGCCGGACATCGATGCGCGCCAAGACGGACAGCTTGGCGCTGGCATCGCTCGATTTGAAAAATTGCGTATGCAATTCCACGGGAATATCGCGCCATTCGTCACGCGAAAAAAGCGCCTCTTCAATGTCGCGCTTGGCTTCCTCAGCCGCATTCACTTCGTGTTTGGGCGCGTAGTAGCCGCGGCGCGCCTGCAACGTGAAGCCTGCAGGTTTCTTGAGCGAGACCTTCAAGTTATGATAGCTGCCGTCGAATTTCAGGTTTTCCGGCGAGAAACCCAAGATGTAATAGTACTCCGGCGCGGAGGCGGTGCGTTTGAAGCCTTCTTCCAGGTCATTATTGTCATGGAACCAGGTACCGCCTGTGCCATCCGCGATCTCGCCCAAAACACCGTCTGTTACTAAAGCGCTTTCCCTCTGATACTGCGACCTCACGGTCAGGCTGGCAAGATTGCCGCCGGATTGACTAGCGTCACCGCCGGGAATAATGGCGTAAAGGCCACGCGCGTTCACCGTGCTGATGGTCACGTTGGCCCTGATGGCACGGTCCATAACCTCATACTCATCGATCTGTTGATCCAGCATCAGGAACCCCGGTGAAATCAGCACCAAGGCCCGTTGTCCCGGCATGGCGGCAAGCCGGCGGACCAAACTAATCAGCACTTTCATAGTCACGCGCGTTTCCTGGTCCCCGATTGACACCACTCGCGACGCCGCGCCCTGTACCATGGTCTGCGCAGTCTGAGTGGTCGAGTCCGTTCCGGATGGCACGGCGCGACCCGGCCCCGCCGTTGAGATAAGATTGGCGCACACGATGGTGTCCTGGACAGCCGCTTGCAACGCCTGCGGATCGTGCTTGTTGTAAATCAGGTCCGCCTGGTAGTAGGTGAGATCCGGGCAGTCCGTACCAGGGGTTAGATTCGACCTCGGCTGAACCCGCAGCATTGCAGCTCGCAGCTTGGCTACATCATCCGTGAAATCTTCCGTGACCTGGCCCGAAGTGGTGAAGATTGCCGCGCGGCTGGTCACGGGAAGGTCCGACAAGTGTCGCTCGGCTGCATTCCGGGCCTGCATCAGATCGCCGATGCTCAAATGCAGATCGTCGAAAACGTAGCCGACATAGCGCCCTGGGGGCGCCGCCTCCGGCGTGACCTTGCCGCCTACACCCGCCGAAGCCGCCGCTAGGGACGCTTCGGCTTCGGCCTTGCGCTCGGTGGTTTTCTCCAGCGAGAATCTCGATATAAACTGCGGCTTTCCCTTGTCGAACAAGAGAAAATCTTCTTTTTGAAGATTTCCGTCGATATGACCGTCCCGATCGTGGACCACCACGCGCACCAATACCAGGTTCGACCGGGATGTGAACGTAGGAGTGGCATCGTGCGTAGCCATTTCCGCTGGAGCCGGTGTCTGCGAGGCCGCGGCGCCGATCAGGAGGCTCAAGGATGCCAAGCCCGCTGCCACATTACGTAAGCGTGAATGTCGTCGGCCCAGCATCGTCGTACGAGAGCTAATTCTACTCCTAATCAGGCGGCTGTGGGTCAGTTGGGGGTCTGGGGCACCTGCGCGCCGATTGCCAATCTGATTGCCAATCGGCGCAAACAGCGCGGGTTACCAACCCGCGCGGAGGATACCATCCCAATGCCACTTAGTTTTCCCAGAATCGAAACTTGAAGGGCTTGTGGGGCAGGGCCATGCCCTGCCGGAATTATGGGCGAGTCGCTTTCCGGTTCGCAGTAAGCCTCGAGCTCCTCCGCGGGTTGCGCCAGCGGGATCAAAACGGCTGGCAGGGCATGGCCCTGCCCCACAAGGAGCGCGGGGTGGGAAAACTAAGTGGCATTGGGATACCATCCCGCCCCACATGCCCCACTGACGCACTACCAGTTCCCTTACGGAATCTCCACCGTGCCGTTGACTGCCGCCATTTTCTGACCCTCGGCATCCCTTGCCACGATCCGCACGAAATAGGCGCCGGGAGCAACGTCAAATGCGGACCTCACCATAATTCCAGAGCCTAATTTGCCCGCCAGACTTTCATCCTTCAAATGCAGGTCAAAGGTCTTTTCAAACCCACTCATATAATTTCCGTTACGGTCAAACACGCCCATCACCACAATCAGCGTGTCGACGTTGCGGCCGTCCGCCTTTCGAAAACGGAGTTGCCTGACATCGATCCGCGCCAGAACGGACAGCTTGGCGGCCACGTCACTGGATTTGAAGAACTGCGTATGCAGTTCCACTGGAATGTCGTGCCATTCATCTTGGGAAAACATCGTCTCTTCGATCTCGCGATCGGCTTCCTGGGCGGCATCCATCGGATGCTTGGGCGCGAAATACCCGCGCCGCGCCTGGAGCGATAACCCGGCCGGATTTTTGAGCGAGACTTTCAGAGAATGATAGGCGCCGTCGAATTTCAGGTTTTCGGGTGCGAAGCCCAGGATGTAGAAATACTCCGGCGGAACAGTGAGACGTTTGAATCCGCCCGCCAAATCGTTGTTGTCGTGAATCCAAGTGCCGCCAGTGCTATCCGCAAGTTCCGCTAGCACGTCGCCTTCTGAAATTGCGCTGGCCTTCCGATATTGATCCGTGAGGTTCTGGCTGATTACGTTGACGCCGGACTGCACGGTGGCGTCGCCGCCTGGAATGAAGGTATACAAGCCGCGGGCGTCGAGAGTATTAATCGTTAGGTTGGCACGAATGGCTCGATCCGCAATCTCAAGCAAGTCGAAGTGGCGGTCGAACACCAGGAATCCCCGGGATACTAACACTACATTCCGTTGTCCCGGCATGGCGGATAGGCGGCGGATCACGTCGTGCAGGGACTGGAGCGCCACTTGCGTATTGTGCGCCGCTTCGGCCAGGACTCGCGCCGCTTCGGTCTGCACCATGCTCGTCGCCATTGGGCGCATGCCCTTCGGGTCAAGAGACGCGCAGACAAATGTTTCCTGAATCGCTGCCTCCAGAGCCTGGGCGTCCTCCCTGTCCCGGATTAAATCAGCTTGGTAGTAGCCGAGGTTCGGACATGCCTTGCCACCCATAGATCCATTCGCTGGTTGAATTCGGAGCATGGCATCCTTCAACTTCGCGATATCGTCGGTGAAATCCAGTGATGTTCGCTCGGACGTTGTGTAGATTGCAGAGCGGCTGCCGGATCCAAGGGATTCCGCCAGATGCTGTTCCGCAGCCGTCCGCGCTTGCGACAAATCCTCAAAATTCAAATGCAGATCATCAAAGACATACGCCACGAAACGATCCGGCGCCACCGGCGGTGGTTGGTTCGCTGTTTTTCCCTCCGGCGCAATTGAGCTAGCAGGAGCCGCATCCGTTTTGCTTCCTCCCGATTTCTCCACCGAGAATTTCGAGATCACCTGCGGTTTGCCCTTATCGAACAACTGGAAATCCTCCTTTTGAAGAGTTCCATTGACCTGCCCCTTTTTGTCGCGAACCACCACGCGAACCAAAACCAAGTTTGATCGGGTAGTAAAAGTGGGCTGTGTATCGTGCGAGGTTACTTCGGGTGTTTGGCCGGCGCACAGGCCCAGGGAAGAAATCGACAGCAAACACCGTAAAGTTGAATTAATTGCCACGGAGCAGCCTGGCTAATTCTACACCTTCGGGGATTGGCAGACGTCTGCCCCACGTCGACAAACAGAAGCCTCAGGGGATTTCTACTCCGCCGTTGAGCGCCGCCATTTTCTGTCCTTCGGCATCCCTTACTACGATTCGCACGAAATAGGCCCCTGGCGTGACGTCAAACGAGGATCGCACCGTAATCCCCGAGTTTAATTTACTACCCGCCAGGCTTTCATCCTTCAAATGCATGTCGACCGTCTTCTCAACCGCGCTGATATAGTTTCCGTTTCTGTCAAACACACCCGCCACCACTGTCAGAGTGTCCACGTTCCGGCCGTCGGTTTTTCGAAAACGAAGTTGCCTGACATCGATACGCGCCAGAACGGATAGCTTGGCAGCTACGTCGCTGGATTTGAAGAATTGCGTATGCAGTTCCACCGGAATATCGTGCCACTCGTCACGGGAGAACAGCGTCTCTTCGATCTCGCGCTTGGCTTCCTGGGCGGCGTCCATTTCGTGCTTGGGCGCAAAATATCCGCGGCGAGCTTGCAACGTCAAGCCGGCGGGATTCTTGATTGTGACTTTCAGATTATGATAGCTGCCGTCGAATTTCAGGTTCTGGGGTGAGAACCCCAGGACGTAATAATACTCGGGAGCGACAGTGATCCGTTTAAATCCCCCTGCTAGATCGTTCGTATTGTGGACCCAGGTGCCGCCGGTGCCGTCGGCGAGCTCGCCCAACACGTCACCTTCCGCGATCGCGCTGTCTCTCTGATACTGCATGCGCTGAACCGAGCTACCAATGGTGCCTCCGGATTGACTGGCGTCGCCGCCGGGTACCAGGGCATACAATCCGCGCGCATCCAGCGAACTAATCGTCACGTTGGCGCGGATCGCGCGGTCCATTATCTCCAGCTCGTCAAAGCGCTGATCCAGCACCAGGAAGCCTGGCGATACCACCACCACGCTGCGTTGTCCCGGCATGGCCGAGATGCGCCGCACCACGTCATTCAGCACCCGGAGCGATAGACGCGAATCCTGTTCCCCCAGCGCCACCACGCGCGAAGCCTCCGATTGCGCCATGTTCTGCGCAATACTCATGTCGGTTTGCGGGTTCATGTGCGCGCATCCAATTGCATCCAGTGTCGCCGCCTGCAATGCCATAGGATCGTTCTTGTTGCGGATCAGATCGGCCTGGTAGTAGCTAATGCTGGGGCAACCCGTGCTAATCATTGTGGCGGTCGACCCGGGTTGAATTCGGAGGAGCGTATCCTTTAACTTCGCGATATCATCCGTGAAATCCAATAACGGATGGCCCGAAGTGGTGTAGATGGCCGAGCGGCTGGCGGATGTGAGGGATTCGGCCAGATGGCGATCGGCGGCCGTGCGAGCCTGAGCCAGATCTCCAAAGCTCAAATGCAGATCATCGAAGACATAGGCGACATAGCGATCCGGCGCTACCGGCGGCGCAGGTTCACGCGGCGAAACTTGCACCGGCCCGTCCGAGGGCGGGACATCCACTTTGCGGCCGGCTGATTTCTCCAATGAGAATTTGGAGATCACCTGCGGTTTCCCTTTGTCGAGTAACTGGAAATCTTCCTTCTGAAGAGTTCCTGTGGCGTGGCCTTCCTTATCGCGCACCACGACGCGGACTAAGACAAGATTCGATCGGGTAGTGAAAGTGGGTTGCGTATCGTGCGAAGCAACTTCGGGAGTTTGGCCGCCCGATTCGACACAGAACAGCATGCACCCGAGCACGAGCGCGAATCGGATGTTTGGATATACTGCCATCAACCCCTGGGGACCTGGTTAATTCTACTTCATTGACGCGGAGGCGTGATGTAATGGACGAAAAACCGAGCGGCGACCGGCAAGGAGTGCTGAGCGAGTGCAGAAACTAGCGGAAGTCGTGGTATCGCTCCCTTCTGGTCGCGGTTCGGCTAAGCCGGTTACCAGCCTATCGGCGGCCGCGCGAGCCAATCCATTCCACCCTCGCCGCCAATCGGCGCACCCGGAGGCGCATCCGGCGGCATTTGCGGCTTGATCGGTTCAGCCGGACGTTCCAGGAACCGTTTTATATCGGCCGCCAGCAGTGCGTTCTGCGCGGATTCCGCCTCGCTCTTCGGAGATTCCGCGCGCAGCCGCGCTCCCAATTTCCCGAGCTTCCACGCCGCGATGGCGCGCACTTGGCTATTGGAGGCCCCGGTGGCGAGCCACATCACGCGATCCACCAGCACGCGTTCCTCGGCGCGGCGAATCTCCGCTTCATACGGCGACGTAACCGCCGCGTCAAAGACGGCCTTCGTGAGCCGGTCAATCACTTCTTCCAATCCCGGCAGCGACGCATCCAATGCGTGTTGCGCCACCATGCGCGCCGAACGGTCCAGCTCCAGCACGAATCCGATGGTTACATCGGACGCGATGGTAGCCGGGCTAAGCGGATCGAATCCGTCACCGGTGGTTCGCGGAAATAATTCGCGATGGCGCCCGAATCCAGGCGGCCGCGGCGGGATGGCATCCAACACCTGCTTCGGCACGGCAAGTTCAGACGGCTTGAGAGTATTTGCCAGCGCGTCCAATGCCTTGCGCTGATTCGCAGCCGATTCCCACTTCACCGGCGTGCGCCCGTCTCCGCGCATCCCATAAATGTAGTCCAGACCAGCCACCATGGACGCCGCGGATTCCACCGTATAGCGGTGATACATGAAAATTGGCACCAGCGGTTCTTCAATGGTTGCCATGGGTGCGCCATTTCGAATGGTGTGTTCCCCCAGCCGGTTCAGCGCCGAGCGGCGAATCTTCATGAGGCGGTTCAGCTCGTCGGCTTGATTCACGCCATTCGACCATTGATCCACTCTGGGATGCGCATCTGTATCCTGGTTGGTCATGTAACGCAGATCCTGCGCCCAAGCGTCGTTCAGGATTTTCGCCAGTGCCGCCGGTTCGTTGGTTCCGGCCGGGAATTGCCGATAGCCGTAATTAATGGCGACTTTATCCCAGTCGCCGATGCGAGCCTGATAGGCTTCCGACAAATCGATGCTGCCATCAGCCTGCAGCTTTTCGAGCGGATGCGGATAATCCATTACTGAGATCCAGCCCTTGGTGCTGTCGTAATAGTTGTGCCCCAGGCCCAGCGTGTGTCCCACTTCGTGCGCCGACAATTGCCGGATGCGTGCCAGAGCCGTCTGGTAGAGGATCTCCGGCTTCTCGTTCCCAATTGTGTAGGGCGAGAGCAGGCCTTCAAAGATCAGGTAATCCTGCCGGTCACGGAGCGAGCCGAGTATGACATTGCCCTTGATAATCTCACCAGTGCGCGGATCAGAAACCGCGCCGCCCGTCGACCAACCGCGCGTGGAGCGATGGACCCAATTGATCATGTTGTAGCGGATGTCCATCGGATCGGCCCCCTCCGGAAGCACATCCACCTTGAATGCGTTCCGGAAACCAGCCGCTTCAAAAGCCTGGTTCCACCAACTCGCGCCTTCAACCAGCGCCTGCTTGACGTCCTCTGGTGCGCCTGAATCCACCCAATATTGGATCGGCTTCACTGCTTCGCTGATCTCCGCCGTGGGATCCTTTTTCTCCAAACGGTGGCGCATGATATAGCGCTGGACCATCGGCTCGCCGATGGGCACGCTGTAATCGACGAAATTCGGCCCGAAGTAACCCGCGCGGGGATCGTCAAAGCGCGGCTTGAAATTGCTATCCGGCAATTCCACCAGCGAATAATGTTCGCGCAGCGTAACCGAATCCGGTGTAGGCGTGACGCTGGCGACGGATCCCGAAAACAGTCCGCCACCGAAGCCGCCGCCGCGCGCGCCACTTGCGCCAATCGGCGGAGGGCCCTGCGTAGGGCCGCTAAATCCCGAGCGCGCGCCGGGGGCTGGTTCCGCGGCGAACGTAAGCGTCACTTCAATTTCACTGTTTTTCGGGAACGCTTTCGTGCGCGGCATGTAGACGGCGCTGCGCGTTTTATCCACGCGATAGGTGCCGGGACGTAAAGCGTTGGCCGCGCCGTGCCCGTCGCGCAACACAAAATCCGTTGCATCCACCAATACGTGGCCGTTGCTCTCGGCCGCGACAGTAAATCCCCACAGGATCGATTTCGCGAACGAATCTTCCACCGAACGCCGCTCGGCCGCGTTCGCGCTCGACGATCGGAACCATTCATTGCCCTGCACCAACAATATTTTTGGTCCGACGCGTTGGAAGCTCACCACCTTTCCTCCACCCCCCTGGCCGCGATCTAACCCGATATCGTTCGAGCCTAAGCCAGCCGCCAAGCCGGTGGTGTACAGAAACTCCGTGTCGAAGCGGGGAATCTCCAGCCACAGAGTGCCGGCTCGCTGGTCCCAATAGATGGGAAAATACCCGTCCAGCTTCTGCATAGAACTGGTACGTTCTTCAACGCTGGGTGTGTGTGCAGTGGCTGGAGACGGTTGCGCTGATGCAATCCCCAGAACACCAGTCAAAATGGTCGCGACACGGGTGAAAGCTCGTAACATGATGGATTCCATTCTAGTGCGTAGCTTGTCCCTTTGCTGACGCGCGGGGCTAAATCCCCATGCGTCTTTATCGCCCGAATTGTAGCCCTGCGCGTAAGCAAGGGGACAGGTCTGGCAGTTTGGATTATATGACACTACTTGACAGTGTCGTATTTCTAGCCTATGCTGAAACTGCATGGCCGATGAGATGACGCTCGCCGAACTCGCTGACGCGTCCGGCCTGGCAGCGCGCACCATCCGTTTCTACATTTCGCGCGGTTTGCTGGATGGGCCGGTGAAAGCGGGGCGGGCGGCGGCGTATACGGCGGAGCATCTGGCGCGCCTGGAAAAGATCAAGAAGCTGCAGGCGCAGGGCCGGATGCTTTCAGAAATTGGCCGCAGCCTGGCTGGGGCTGTTCCTGAGAGAAGCGCTGCTCCACCGACGGCATGGTGGCAGCACGTGATCGCCGACGATGTCGTGGTAATGACACGAAATGACGTGAGTCCGTGGAGGACCAAACAAATCCGCGACGCGATCGATGAGCTGGCGCGGAGTTTGCGGCCAACGAGTGATGCCGACGGGAAAAGGAGCAGGAAATGACGAGTACGGCAGCGACGAGTTTTGGACCGCTAGCGGGGCCGGGCCGCGAAACAATTCGCCTGGCGATGCAACGGCTATGGTTAACCGGGCGCATTCTTCCGGCGGGTGCGCATCTCATTGTCCAACACGTGTTCCGGTCCGAAGAGGAGAAGCCCCTGGAGGTGATCTACGCATTTCCCCTGCCTCGCGACGCAGCGCTGCGGGCGTTTCGCATCACCGGCGACGGATTCGAGGTGCATTCCGATTTGATTGAAACCGAAGCAGCTGTCAAAGCCTATGAGCGCGGCATCGCGGAGGGGTCACTAGCGGCGCTGGCGCGCCAGCACGGTGATGGCGTAGTGAATTTGACGGTTGGAAATGTCCGGCCCGGCGAGACCGTGACGGTATATCTGGAGTTGCTGGCGGGAGTTGAATCGCATGACGATGGATTTCGCTTTCGCTTTCCGTTCACGCTTGCACCGGCCTATCACGCGCGTATGCGGGCGGCCCGTGTTTCGGAGGACGAAGCCGAGATGGAATTGCCGTCCGATGAGTTCGGCGACGTGCTGCTGCCGCCGTTCCGCAAGGACGCGGTGGGGCTGCATGAAGTTGGATTCGAGCTCTCGGTATTGCATCAACTTCCGTTTGAAGAGATCGGCTCGCCTTCTCACTCCATTCGCATAAAACAGGACGGGATGGCGCCGGCGCGCGTGGCACTGGCGGCTGAAAAAGACGTTCCGAATCGCGATTTGGTGCTGGATGTGCGTTTCAAAGAAATTGCGGCACAGGTGTTGGCCGGCCCGACTAATGAAGGCGTGCGATCCTTCGCGGCAATTGTTCCCTCGACGCTCTTTGGAGCGAGCCCGAAAACCGCTCGCCGCACAGTGATTGTTCTGGACCGCTCCGGATCCATGCAAGGCGCGCCGATAGAGCAGGCGCGGAGAGCCATTGACGCCTGCCTTGCAGTACTGGGCGAGGACGATTCGTTTGGATTGGCCGCGTTCAGCAATGACGTGGAAAGCTTGCATCCCACGCTTCTCGCGGGCACGATGGAGAATCGCGAAAAAGCGCGCGCCTTCCTGGGACAGGTAACGGCGGCGGGCGGCACGGTGCTGGCGGCGGGATTCCAAGAGGCTGCCCGAATGCTCAACGGCACGGGCGGCGACATATTGATTCTCACCGACGGCCAGGTAGCCGGAACAGAACAAATTTTAGCGCAAGCACGCGCCACCAACATCCGCCTGTTCTGCCTGGGGATCGCGAGCGCGAGCCAGGACCGATTTCTATCATTGCTCGCGCGAGAGACTGGCGGCGTCAGCCGTTTTGTCACGGCGCGCGAACGTGTGGACCTGGCCGCGGTGGATCTGTTCGCCAGCATGGGGCAGCCGGTGGCTTCCGGTTTGAAGACCAGCGGAAATGTGCAACCCGAACCTCCCTCAGCGGTTTTCGCCGGCAATCCAGTGGTTCTGTTTGGTGAGATCATCGAAGGTTCTCAGATGCTTGAGCTGGCTTGGGATGGGGGCCAACTGAGCCTCCCGGTGCCAGTGGGTGACGCCGAAACAGGCAAGACGGTTCGATTGCTGCAAGGCTCGCGGCTGATCACGGATTGGGAGAGCCGCTACCCAGCCGAGCAGGCGCTGGCGCCGCTCGAAAAAAGAAAACAGAGCCGCGTGGCCGAGCGGCTGTCCACTCTGAGCCGGACCTATGGACTGGCCAGCCGCGAGATGTCCCTGGTGGCTGTGGTTAAGCGCGCCGGCGATCGAGCTGGCGAGATCCCCACCACGCGCGTAGTCCCGGTTGGGATGCCGCAGGACGTGAAGTTCGACGCGTATTTCGCCGTCCCACCGCCGGTCCTCGCAGCAATGGCCCCGCGCGGTTGCGTAATGGAGGCCGCACAAGCCGTACATACACCGAAACCTGAAGTCCGGCGATCCTTAGGACTGGCTGGTTTTCGCGGGATGTTCCGGAAATCGCACACACCGGACCTGGATGCGAAGGTCGAATCAACCAACGATGTACTACTTGACCTCGCCTCCCGGCTCGAACCCGATGGCGGAATGCCAGGCCAAAATGGGCCGGAACGCGCCGCTCGATCGGTGGCAGCGTTGTTCGCGTTCGTGGCCGCTGGCCATACGCTGACAAGTGGCGCATTCCGCTCCCACGTTGCCCGCCTGGTGAAATATCTGAAGTCTCTCAATCGAGAGATTTTTGACGTCGC
>DASYNU010000292.1:0-13794 GCA_036008345.1 Bryobacteraceae bacterium | reverse complement strand
ATCAGCCTCACCGAATTTGACGATGTGGCTCGGACTGTTGGGAAAAGGCCTCCCGCTTACGTTGGGCTAACGTGCCGCGATCATTCTGACTTAGACGCCGTTGCGTGCGGTGGTTCGAAGTGGAGATCGAGCGCTTCTTTCAGGTTGGCTAGAGCTTCTTCTTCGGTTTCGCCTTGGCTTGCTATGTCGACTTCTAGGCACTGGGAGACATACCAGTTTCCTTCTTGCCAGACTGATGCTGTGAAGGGGTGGTTCATTTGTTTATTTTTTCACATGTCGGAGCGTCCACATGAGTGTGGACGCTGCAGGCAAGAGTGCCTGCGCCACGTCGGTCCTTCAGCATTCTCAGTAATCAGGGGTCGACTTTGAATTTTGGGGGCTTTTGTTGGCTTACGCAGGATGTGTCCAAGGCGTCGGTGCTGCCTTTTTCTAGGAAGTCGGACATTAGTTTTGTACCGCAGAAGCCCCAGTTGCCGTGGCTGGATTCCGGGAAGATTATGTGGCGGCTGTTTGGGAGTTGGGCGGCTACGCGGTCGCCGAAGGTTGGGGGTGTTACTGCGTCGCGGGCGCCGGAGATTAGTAGCACCGGCACCTGAGAGTGGACTAAATCGTGGACGTCTTTTGGCACTGGGCCGCGGGGCCACTCCTGGCAGGCTGCGCGCTGCTCCTGGACTCGCAGGTCGCCTAGAAATGTGTTGGCGGTTTCGCGGGCTAGAGTCGCGTCGTCAATATACGGGATTTGTTCGGCGCAGGTTACTGAGAGCAGCATTCCCATGGCTAGCGCGTTCGCCAGGCCGATTTCGGAGGAGACTGCTTTTTGGATCAGCGGCGCGAAGTCGCCCGAGGCGGCGCGGTGGATTAGCTGCGGGAAATTTGATCCGTCGCTCGAATAGAGAGAGTGGCGGATGCCTTCGGCCAGGGCTTCCACGCTGGGGTGCACGCGGGCGCTGCGGCCGTCGGGGGCGCGAACCTCTACTTCAATACCCTTTTTTACGCGCGCGAAGATGGATTTGAGGTCGTCGGGGAGATTGGGATAGGCGGCGTGGCACGTGGCGTCGGCGCGGCATTTATCAAAAATGATGTCGATGGCGCGCTGACCGGCCCAGGCCACATGCAGGGGATGAAGCTCGTCGGGTGGAACGATGCCGCCTAGAGCTGCCGCGCGAACATGTTGGCCGTGGCGGCGCAGGTAGACTTGCGCGGCTAGCGATCCGTAGGAACCTCCCTCCAGGTTGATCTTTTCGTAGCCCAGCCATGCGCGCACTTCGTCGATGTCGTCCATGGCGATGGCGGTGGTGTAGAGGCGCAGGTCGGCGATCTTTTCCAGACGTTCGCGGCAGGCGCGGACTGCATCCACGGGGAAGGAACTGGTGACGACGCGTTGGAGGTCGGGTGGATTGCCGTAGAAATCGCATTCCAGGGGATTCGATCCGCCGGTGCCGCGCTGATCGATCATCACGATGTCGTGATGGGCGCGAATGGCTCGGAAGAATGCGTAGCCGGGAGCGGCTTCGGTGATGGCTTCGCCGGGGCCGCCTCCGAATGCGAAAACGGGCTCGGATTTTTCGGGATTGAGGGCTGGGAGGATGAGGATGTTGAGGCCGATTTTGCGGCCGGATTTGTGATCGCGATCTTCCCAGACTGGATACGTTGCGCAGAGGGCTGCTTTGGATAGGCCGGGGGTCGAGCAGGGGTGGGGCTTGGTTTCGACTGCTGGGACCGGGGTGCGATTGGCGGCGGTGAGGGTGGAGAGGAGGGTGAGGGTTAGGAGGGGGCGCATGGGGTTATTTTGGCACTTAGGAAAGGCACCGGCTCCCTTACGGTCGCGGTTCGGTTACGCTCTAATGTCTCGGCAGGCGAAAGCGCCTGCCCCACGGCTGCACTTACGTTACAATCGGCGTGCAATGTTTCGGAAGGTTTTGGTGGCTAATCGCGGGGAGATCGCGGTGCGCGTTGTTCGGGCGCTGCGCGAATTGGATATCACTAGCGTCGCCGTCTTTTCTGATGTGGATCGCGGCGCGCAACATGTCCGGCTGGCGGATGAGGCTGAGCGTGTCGATAGTTATCTGAATATCGATTCCATTTTGGAAGTTGCTAAGAAACATGGGGCTGAGGCGATTCATCCTGGCTATGGATTTCTGAGCGAGAATGCGGGATTTGCGGCGGCGTGTGAGGCGGCGGGGATGGTTTTTATTGGGCCGTCGGCCGATTCTATTCGGCGGTTGGGATCGAAAACGGCGGCGCGGACGCTGGCGAAGAAGATGAATGTTCCGGTGGTGCCGGGCAGCGAAGAGCCGGCTACGAATCTGGAGCTTGCGCGCGAGCTGGCTCGCCAGATTGGATATCCGGTGCTGCTGAAGGCCGCGGCGGGCGGGGGCGGCAAGGGGATGCGGCGAGTGGATGCGGAGAGTGAACTCGAAGCTGCTATTCGGGATGCATCCAGCGAGGCTGAGCGGGCTTTCCATTCGAGCGAAGTTTACATCGAGAAGGTGATTGAGCAGCCGCGGCATATCGAAATCCAGATTGTGGGCGATTTTCATGGCAACTTGGTCCATTTGGGCGAGCGGGAATGCTCATTGCAGCGGCGTCATCAGAAGATTATCGAGGAGTGTCCGTCGCCGCTGATTGCGGCGAATCCAGCGATGCGGGCGGAGATGGGTGAGGCGGCGCTACGAATCGCGCGGGCGGTGGGGTATCACAATTTGGGAACGGTGGAATTTTTGGCGGATGGGGAAGGGAAGTTTTATTTTCTGGAAGTGAACACGCGGCTGCAGGTGGAGCATCCGGTGACGGAGCTGGTGACGGGGTTGGACCTGGTGCATTTGCAATTGCACATTGCCAATGGGGAGTCGATTCCTTTCGCGCAGGGGGATGTGGAGTGGCGCGGATGGGCGATGGAGTGCAGAGTATCCGCCGAGGATCCGGAGCAACATTTTTTTCCGTCGCCGGGCAAGATTGTGCAGTTGCGCGAGCCCGCGGGGCCCGGCATACGGTTGGATTCGGGGGTTTATCCAGGCTGGACGGTTCCGCTGGATTACGATCCGCTGCTGGCGAAGCTGATTACTTGGGCTCCGGACCGGATGGGGGCGATCCGGCGCATGTTGCGGGCGCTTCATGAATATTCGATTGTGGGGGTGGAGACGAATTTGGCGTTCTTCCGGGAACTTCTGAATGACGCGGAATTTCGGGAAGGGCGTTTGAATACGCGATTCATCGCAGACTATTTTGGCAGAAGAAAGGCTGGGGGGGAGCCGGGGGAAGAGCTGGAGTTAGTGGCGGCACTGGCTGCAGCGGCGCATTCCGCTAACGAGAAACCAGAAACCAGAAACGAGAAACCAGAAACCAGCGCCTGGCTTTCCGAGGGCCGGAGCGGGCTGCTCCGATGAAGCTGCAGATTCTGGTGAATGGCCGGCTGGTTCCAGTGGACGCGGAAGACGTGCAGCGCGTGGCGCAGGTTGAGCCGGGCGTCTATTCGGTATTGCTCGGGGGGCGGAGCTTTGAGGTGCGGGCGGTAGCGGCGCGGGATGGCTTGCGGCTGGAGTTGAGTGGGCGGCGGTTTACTGCCGAGGTGCGAGATCCGAGGGATCGGGCGCAGAAGTCCGCTGCGGCGTTGGGGACGGGACGGCAGAACATTGCGGCGCCCATGCCGGGGAAGGTGGTTCGAGTGCTGGTCGGCGAAGGTGATGTTGTGGAGGTTGGGCAGGGACTGGTGGTGGTTGAGGCGATGAAGATGCAGAACGAGATGAAGGCGCTGCGGGGTGGGAATGTTGTGGAGGTGCGGGTTCGGGATGGGGATACGGTGAGTGCGGGGGATGTGCTGGTGGTGTTGGGGTAGGCAGCGCATGGCGCTGCCCCACATGCCTCGGTAATGTAAAAATGGTATTTGCTATTTGACTCAAAGGCTTACGGGGCGGACGTGGCGGCGATTCTGAGGCTGGATCAGGACGGCCAACGTTTGATTCCCCTGGTATCGGGAGTGTGCGCATCGGATGCAGCGCGCTCCCTTTTAAAGAAACAGAAACCGTCGGATCTGTTTGCGCACGCGAGGTCTCCGAAAGCGGCGCTGGGAGGGTTGTTCCTGTATTTCTCTTGTGCAACGGAATGTCATGAACTGGTGCAAAACTTGAATTCTGCGGAGGGTGATTTCTGGCACGCGATCCTGCATCGGCAGGAGCCGGATGCAGGGAATGCCGCGTACTGGTTTCGACAAACGGGGTCGCATCCTGTATTTGAGGAGCTGGCGCGTAGAGCGGACGAAATAGCGGCGAAGTATCCGGCGGCTAATTTTCGGGGCGGCGGGAAGTGGGACCCGTTATTCTTTATCGAATTTTGCGGGCGGGCGGGGAGTGAGCCGGGGTCGCCAGTGGAAGCCGCGGCGCTCGAGATACAGCGGGCGGAATGGCAGCTGCTTTTTGATTACTGCGCGAGGACGCGATCTTGAGCCGTGCGCGAAGCTGGCTCACGATTGTACTGATCGCCATCACTGCCGTGGCGGTGTGGATCCTCTCGCGGAGGACGCGGCCGCCTGAGGTGGACTTCGTGAAGGTGGTGCGAGAGACGATTGTCAGCTCGCTTGGGACCAACGGCAAAGTGGAACCGATTGAGTGGCTGCCGGCGCGGGCGGGGCGGGGCGGAACGATCACGCGAGTGTTGATCGCGCGCGGGCAGCAGGTTGCGAAAGGCGCACCGCTGGTGGAATTGGATACGCGCGTGGTGAGCGCGGAACTCGGCAAGGCGCAGGCTGCCATCCAAGAAGCGAAAACACAGGAACAAGTGCTGGATCAGGGTGGGCGGATTGCGGAGCGGCAGCAAGTGGATGCGGACTTAGCGCGGGCGCGGCTAGATCTGGATGCGGCGCAGAAGCAGCAAGCGGCGCTGGAGCGGTTAGTGGAGAAGCAGGCCGCTACGCGGGTGGAATTGGATAACACGCGCCAGACCGTGGATCAATTGCAGTTGCGAATTCGGGCACTGGAGCAGCACAAGGCGGCGCTGGTGACGGGCAGCGATAAGGAGATTGCGAAAGCGCGGCTGCAGGAAGCGGAGGCGGCGGCTAGCGTGGCGCGGACCAATCTGGACCTCAGTGTGATTCGGGCTCCGATGGATGGCACGGCGTACGATTTCGATCTAAAGGTGGGGGCGTATTTGAATCCAGGGGATTTGGTAGCGAAAGTTGGGAAGCTGGATCGGGTGCGCGTTACGGTTTACGTGGATGAGCCGGATGTGGGTAAGGTTCACAAGGGACAAGCGGTGATCATCACGTGGGACGCGCTGCCGGGGCACCAGTGGAAAGGCGAAGTGGATAAGCTGCCGACGCAAGTGGTGCCGCTGGGAACGCGGCAGGTGGGCGAAGTGGACTGCATTATCCAAAATCCGAATCGCGATTTGCTGCCCGACGCCAATATCAATGCGGATATTCAGGCGGCAGTGATTCCGAGTGCGTTGGTGTTGCCGAAGGAAGCGCTACGGCGGCAGGGTTCGGAAAATGGCGTTTTTCTATTGCAGGGGGATCGAGTGGCGTGGCGGAAGGTGGGTTTGGGAGTGTCGAGCTACACGAAGTCGCAGATTTTGGCGGGCCTCGAGGTGGGGGATGCGGTGGCGCTGGCGTCGGAGAAGGCGTTGAAGGGTGGGATGAAGGTGGAGGCGGTGATTCAGTAAAGGCACCGGCTCCCTCACGGTCGCGGTTCGGTAAGGGCACCGACTCCCTCACGGTCGCGGTTCGGAAAGGGCACCGGCTCCTCGGAAAGGGCACCGACTCCCTCACGGTCGCGGTTCGGAAAGGGCACCGGCTCCTCGGAAAGGGCACCGGCTCCCTTACGGTCGCGGTTCGGAAAGGCGGCGCGGGTGAAGGCAAATTTTAATTCACGGGTTCCAGGGGGAAGCCGGATTTTCGCCAGGCTTCCAGGCCGCCAAGGAGTGGGCGGACGTTGATTACTCCTTTGCGGAAGAGTTGCAGCGCCGCACGGGCGCTGGAGGCTTCGTTTGGTCAAGAACAGTAGAGGATGATTTCGCGGTCGCGTGGGATCTCTTCGTGACGGGTATCGATTTCAGCGAGCGTCATCCAGATTGCGCCGGGGAGCTTGACTTTGTCGGCCTCCACTTCTAATTCGTGACGGAGGTCGACGACGGCGATGGGGTCGCCCGCAGTGATCATTTGCATTAGAGCCTCGGGCGTGATGCGCGCGACGCGGAGGCCGCGGATGAAGCGGCGGCGTTGATAATATTTCCAGCAGATGTAGCTGGTCAGAGCGGCGCCGATTACTATTACCAGAAATGAGCCCATGCGGCCGGCTTGTTCGGCGGCCAGTTCCAGTTGATCGCGGAAGAGATAGCCAACGCCGAGGTAGGTTGCACAATAGATTAGGGAGCCTGCGGTGTCGGCCGCGATGAACCTCCAGGGATTCATCCGTGTGAGCCCGGCGAGTGGCGCGGCAGTTGCGCCCAGGCCGGGAACGAATTTCGCGATCAACAAGGCCCGCGCGCCTAACCTGCCGAAGAGGCTTTTGGTGTTGCTGACGCAGGAATCCGGCTCGAGGGACATGCGGCAGAGCAAGTTAAGGATGGAGGTGCCGCGGACGCCTCCCAAGAGGAACCAAATGATATCGCTCGATAGGGAGGCGGCGACGGCCAGGCCGAGCGAGGTCCAGATGGAGAAGTTCCCTAGTCCCGCGAGTGCGCCCATGCCGAGTAGAACCGGGAGCGCGGGGATGGGCAGACCGATGCCTTCGGCGAAGACGTTCGCCACCAGGACCCAGTAACCATGTCGGAGCAGAAATGGGATTACCGCGTGCATCGCGAACCTCTATTGTAACGGCGGGATTGGTAATCGGCGTAACGGCCGACTACCTGAGTCTGAGGGGCTGCGGGAAAATCAGCCAAGGCACCGACTCCCTTACGGTCGCGGTTCGGCTCCGCGAGCACCGAGACGCCTACGCGGCTCTGGGGCAACGGCCGCGATCCTTACCCTGCTGCCGCAATGGCTACCGAACCACTAGTGAAAGGCCGGTCCGCGCAGCACTTTGCCGGGGAGCGCGTTGGTTTCGCGGCCGTTCTCGATCACCGGAACGCCATTCACCAGGACGTATTGCATGCCTTGAGATAGCTGATTCGGATTCTCAAAAGTCGCTTTATCGCGAATCGCCGAGGGATCGAAGATCACGATGTCCGCCCACATACCTTGCTTCAACACTCCGCGATCGCCGAGGCGCAGGCGTTGGGCCGGCAGCGCGCTGAATTTCCGGATTGCGTCTTCGAGTGAAAGCTTGTGTTCCTCGCGTACATACTTGCGCAGGATATGCGGAAACGTCCCGTAGGCGCGGGGATGCGGGTGTTCGGCGCCCAGCAGGCCGGCGGGCGCGGTGCCCTGCGAATCGTTGCACACGGATACCCAGGGCTGCTGTAAGGCGAGGGTGACATCCGGCTCCGACATACCGAAGACGGCCACTGAACTCCCCGCATCGTCTATCAGCAGGTCGAAGATAGTATCGATAGGATCTTTGTTTTGGAGCTGGGCGATTTCAGCGATGGTCTGGCCTTGCAATGGAAGCAGCTTGGGGTTATGAACCACGCTTAGCAGGATGGCTTGTGGCCCGTCGATCTCCTGCCACTCGTTGTCCCAAGCCGTGCTCGGCGTAAGCATCTCTTGGCGGATGCGGGCGCGCGTGGCGGAATCCTTCAAACGTTCGATTAGCTTCGAATCGCCGCCAGCGTGGGCCCAGGGCGGGATGAAAGCCGAAAATGAATTGAACCAGGCCGTGTATGCGTAGGTGTCGGCCGTGATGTCCACGCCGGACTCGCGCGCATTCTGGATCTTCGAGACAATCTCCGGCATGCGTCCCCAATTGCTCTTCCCGGCCACTTTCAGATGCCAGATCTCGGCTGGAATTTTCGCCTCACGGCTGATGCGGATCACTTCATCGATGGCAGCCGTAATCGCATCGCCTTCGCTACGCATGTGGGTGGCATAAATTCCACCAAACTTCGCGGCTTCCGATGCCAGGGCGATCAGTTCTTCGGTACTCGCGTAGGGAGCCGGCGCATATTGCAAAGATGTAGATAGCCCCACGGCCCCATCCAGCATAGCTTCGCGCACGAGCCGCTGCATGCGTTCCAACTCGCTGGCGGTGGGCGCGCGATCCTGGTCGCCCAGCACTACTCGCCGAACTTGCGTGGCGCCCACATAGCTGGCGAGATTTATTCCCATGCCTTGCTTTTCCAGGCGCGTGAAATATTGGCGGAAGGTGGACCAATCGGGCGTGATGTGGAAATGATCGTAGTCGTCATGCGGCCGAACGGTGCGCATCTCCTCATTCAGCGGCGCCACCGAGCCGCCTTCACCCGTGATCTCGGTAGTGATCCCCTGGAAGATTTTGGACGGCAGATGCGGATCTACCAGGATGGTGAGTTCCGATTGTCCCAGCATGTCGATGAAGCCAGGCGCCACCACTAGCCCGTGAGCGTCGATGGTCTGCTTGGCTTCGGCCTGCGAAAGCTGCCCGATGCGCGCGATTCTCCCGGCTTGAATCACGATGTCGCCGGAATACCACGGCGATCCGGTTCCATCCACTATGTGGCCGTTGCGGATGACAAGGTCATAAGGTTGGGCGTTACCCAAGCTGGCGACGGTCAGAAGCAGAAACGTGAAGCTCTTCATTTATAAGGCATTATAGCTCCGTTTTCCATCTCAGCAAGGCATCTTATTACCTGAATTACCAGGTGTGTTTACAAAAGTTATTGTATGATGTATAATCATAGGAGGTTGAGGGATGTCCAGTCACGCCACCAAGATGACCCAAACGCTGTTAGTAGCGGACGAAGCGTGGTGTGCGCTCGCTCTGCTGCATCGGGAGCAGGAGGGTCGGGAATCCTTCTCAGCCAGAGAAATCCTGGATCGCGTGAAGGCCGAGCGTGCGAGCCCGGAGCTGCGTCCCGGAGTGCAGGCTCACATCTATCTGCACAACGTAGCGAACCTGGAGCCCAACTCAGCGCGCTACCGCATGTTCTACAAACTGCCCAGTGATACCTACCGACTATTCCGGCCAACCGATCCGTCGCACCCTTCGCGAAAAGGAAAAATGAAACCGTCGAGAGAGGAACTCCCGGTTCAATACCACTACCTACTGGACTGGTATTCAAATGAATACTGCGCCAAGGAGACAGCCATGAAGGAAGAGGACGATCCGATTCTCAAGATGCGCGGAGTGGGCAAAGAGATCTGGGCCGGAACAGACGCGGACGAATACGTTCGCGACCTGCGCTCCAACTGGTACGGCGATCAACACCACAACAAGTAAAAACACCATAACAAGTGAAGAGCATTTTTTGGGACACCAATCTTTTCATCTACCTGCTGGAGGATAGCCCCAAGCTCGGCCAAGCTGTCGCTGAACTGCGGCGCAGAATGCTGCGGCGTAACGACCGGCTTTTCACTAGCGCGATGACGGTTGGAGAGATTTTGGTGAAGCCGCTCTCCACCGGCAACGCCGCGCTGGCGGACCGCTATCGAACCTTGTTCAGCGGCCCCCACGTAACTATCTCTTCGTTCGACTTTGGGGCCGCGGAAGCTTTCGCGAATATCCGGCAGGATAGAAGCATCTATCCCGCGGATGCCATTCAATTGGCTTGCGCCGAATCCGCGAAGGCCGATCTGTTTATCACGAACGACGATCGCCTGACGCAGAAGAACATCCCCGGCGTCAGTTTCTTCATCGCGAGTTTAACGCGCGCTCCGGTTTAGTGCGCCGCAAAACGTAACAAAGATTGCTAGAACACGTCCAAGGCACGATGGGACGTGCATTAGGATTAATTCTCTTGTGCGGTGTGTTGCTTTGCGCGCAGCCCACCGCAGCAATCGGTAGCGCAGGTTACTTCGCGCCAGTTCCAGTTAAGGTAGCCCCCGGCCAAATCTTAACTTTTTTTGTATCCGGAATCGGCGCCGGACTTACAACGAAAATGGCGGCGGATGGTTTTCCGCTTCCGAATACCCTCGCGGGGATCTCGGCGACTTTGAACGAACTCAGCCAGCCGCCGCTGGCTGGTGAAGCGGTCCCGTTATTGGCTGTTTCTCCGATGAACTCGTGCGGCGGGATAATCGTGACGGTGGAATGCACACCGCTCGCTGCGGTGACCGTGCAAATTCCATTTGGCATTCGCACGGCGAGTGCGGTTTCGCCAATTCCTCCCCCGGCCACATTGACCATTTCTGAAAGCGGTGGATCGAGCGCCAGTATTTCATTGAGTCCCATGACGGACCAGCCGCACATTGTGACCACCTGCGACGTGAACGTTTCTACTTCAGCGCCCGGTTCACTATGCAGACCGGTGGTTACGCACGGAGATGGGAGCCTGGTGACTCCCGAACATCCGGCGCATACCGGCGAGGAACTGGTTTTGTATGCGTTCGGGCTGGGCAGCACAGTGCCTGGGTTGGCGGGGGGAGAAGCATCGCCTGTGCCCGCGCAACCGGTGACAGGCACTTTCACGCTGACCAGTGAGGCGGCTATCCAAACTCTTCATAGCGAGCGCCAGAGTTTTGCTCCGTTGTTCGCGGGACTGACTCCGGGATTTGCGGGGCTGTATCAGGTTAATTTTTTGGCGCCTGCGCCGCCGATGCCGTTTGCTAGCGGCGATTGCAGTACGTCCGAAGCTCCCAATGGGAATGTCGAGCTGACTTTGCTGGGAGATTCGGCGGATAGGGCGAGTTTCTGCGTTGTGCCGTGAATAAGGCACCGACTCCCTTACGGTCGCGGTTCGGTAGCGCGTTCAGGTTTGACGCGGGGTTGGCAGACGAAAGGGTCTGCCCCACGGTGACGAAGAAGGAGTGCTAAGCGACTGGGTTATCGGGCGATGGATTTGATCTGGAAGTATTCTTCCAGGCCGAACATACCAAGCTCGCGGCCGATTCCGGAATGTTTGTAGCCGCCGAAGGGAGCCAGTGGATTGTATTTGCCGCCGTTGACATCCACTTGTCCGGTTCGCATTCGCCGCGCAACGCGCATGGCGCGATCGGGGTCGGCGGACCAGACGCCGCCGGCCAGACCGTATATAGTATCGTTCGCGATGCGGACCGCGTCGTCCTCTGTATCGTAGGGCAAGACAGAAAGCACTGGTCCGAAAATTTCTTCTTGCGCGATGGTCATTTTGGATTGCACATCGGCGAAGATGGTCGGCTCCACATAATAGCCCTTATCGAAACCGGCGGGGCGCCCGCCGCCCAGCACCACTCGCGCGCCTTCCTGCTTGCCTTTAGCGATGTAACCCTCCACGCGATCGCGCTGCGTGGCTGAAATCAGTGGACCAAGCCGCGTTGCCGGATCCAGCGGGTCGCCAACTTTGAGTGATCCGATGGCTTGCGCCGCCAGTTCCAGCGTTTTCTGATAGAGGCTGCGCGGCACCACCATGCGAGTCCAAGCCGAGCAGGTTTGTCCGGAGTTGAGCATCGCATTGCGGGCGCCGGCCGGAATGGCTTTTTCAAGCGGAGCATCGTCCAAAACTATAAATGCCGATTTGCCGCCCAACTCGAGCGTCACTTTCTTGATGGTTTCGGCAGCCAGGGCGGCCACGCGTTTTCCGGCGCGCACGGATCCCGTGAAGCTGAGCATATCCACCATCGGGTGCGATGCAATAGCTTCACCCACTACCGGCCCAAATCCAGTGACGATGTTGAGCACTCCCGCAGGCAGGCCGATCGCGTGGCAGGCTTCGGCCAGCAAGAGGGCGTTCAGAGGCGCAATTTCGCTGGGTTTCAACACCACCGTGCAGCCCGCGGCCAGCGCCGGCGCGACCTTCGCCATGATCTGATGTAGCGGATAGTTCCAGGGAGTGATTGCGCCCACTACGCCGAATGGCTCGCGAACTACCAGCGAGTTCCCGATTTCCTGCTCCAGCTTCAACTCGGCGATCAACTGCGCGTAGGAGTTGGTTACCAAGACCGGCAAGCCAGCCTGGATACTGGTGGACATCTGGATGGGCGAACCAACTTCCTGGCTGATGGTGACGGCAATCTGTTCGGCGCGCTGCTTCAAGGCCTCGGCGAGTTTGCGCAACCATTCAGAGCGTTCCTGAACGGTGGTCTGGCTCCAATGTCCATCGAAAGCCGCGCGAGCTGCACGGACGGCACGATCGACATCCGCGCCGGTGCCTTCCGGGACCGAGCCGATTATTTCTTCGGTGGATGCCGAGAGAACGTCAATGGAGCCGGTTCCGGATTGTGGGGTCCAATCGCCCGCGATGTACAGCTCGCGAGAATGCGTGGATTCTTGTGGTGCGCCAGTCATAAGGAGGATGCCTTAATTCTAGCTGTCCTACGACCGATAGTGGGTCAATTTCAGGTTTTCAATCAGCGCGAAACAGCGCGGGTTGGCAACCCGCTGCAGGATGGCATCCTGCCCTACAGCCACTAGCGCGAGTTCAGATACGCGATGAGGTTGGCCATTTCGGTCTCGGAGAGTTGGGGCCAGGGGATGTGCCGTTCCCGCATTTTTTCGAGCATGCTGGGGCCGTGTTTCCACAGCACGGCAACCATTGTGATGGCGGAATACGCCTCGGAAGGTTTCCCCAGGGCCGGTGCGCCGGAAGAGGCATTATTGTGGCAGGTGGCGCACTTTTTCGATTCGAAAATCCTGTGACCGCGAGCGGCATCGCCCGGAGTGTAAAAGAATTGCTTGGCCCATACGTAGCCAAGCAACTGGCGCATCTCAGGGAGGGTGAGTTGCGGATGCGGCTTCTGCATTTGCGGATTGTGATTCCACATGGCGGCGGCTACGCCGGTCAGCGTGCTATCGCCGAGGCGGTACTCCAGCGCCAGCGCGCCCTTGTGGCAATTCGCGCAGCCTTTTTCCTTGAACAATGCCTCGCCACCTTCCGGTGACGGCAGCATAAACGCGAGCTTGGCGCCGCGCGTTTGGGGCAGGTTCTGAAGATATACCAGAAGATCTTGGAGATCCCGGGCGGTCAACTGGGGCCATTGGATCCTGCGGTTCGCCAATTCACCTTTCATCAGGTCGGAGTGGTTCCACATCCGCTCCACCAGGACAGTAGGGTCAGCCAGCGATTCCCAACGTTCCACAGGAGTGCCGGGCGCGCTGCTGCCGGACGTCAAGGAATGGCAGTCACTACAATGCTTGGATTGAAAGATGCGTCTGCCGCGCTCGGCTTCGCCGGGTTTCTCGAAGTACCGAACTGAATAGAAGAAAGCAAAAAGATCAGCCGCCTGGCCGGCGTTGATGCTGGGGAGCGGAAGCTTCTGCTGGGTGATGGCTTGCCACATGACGGGAGCATGGTCCCACATGCGGCTCGCGATGCCGGCGGGCGTGTAATTCCGGTCGAGGCGCTGGGCCAGATCAGGCGCCTGGTCTCCGCCGTGGCCATCCACCGCGTGGCAGTTGACGCAGAGTTGGGTCCGGAAGAATTCCGCTCCGCGGCGGGCGTCGGGTGCCGTTCCGGCCGTGAGCACGCAAACTGAAACGCTAAGGGTGGCGAGCAGAACAACACGATTCATAAGCAGAGCTCTCCTACCCATAGCAGATGATACACCGAACGGCAGATGCTACCTCGAACGGGATATTCTGTTATTTGTCAACTATTTACGCCGGATACTGAACCACAGGCGCTGGCGAAAGCGCATCGGTCGGGTGAAATCACACACTTGTAGGCCCGGCTATGGTATTTGAAGTGCGCGAAGAACACCGCTGGGAGAACGACATGACCCCTGGCGTCAGGACGTCCTGTTTAGGATCGCCCTCGCCACATGCGCTTTCCCAGCGTTCGCTAGAATGTAGCGGTTCGTAAGACGAAGCG
>DASYNU010000291.1:0-5999 GCA_036008345.1 Bryobacteraceae bacterium | reverse complement strand
CAGATTCCCAATCTGGATATCCGGGTGTCGGAAGAGTTCCTGCGCGAGCATGAGCCGCTGCTGATTTTCATGGGCGCCAAACTTCTGGAGGCCTCGCTCGAGACCGCGGGCGCGGTAGATTCCGACGTTCGGGAAGCCCTGGATTCTTTGATTCGCACCTATCGAACTCTCCAAACCGGCTTGTATTATGAATGGCGGCCTAACAATCTCGTGGCCGCCGCCATTCATCAGAAGATCCAGGACAGCGTCGTTTTTCTTCGCAAAGAACTCAGCGAAAAAGGTTCCACCGCCATCCGCGATGCCGAAATCCTGGGCGTGCTGGTGTTTCTGGAGCGCGTCGGCCTGCATCAAAACAACGGCCGCTCCAAAGGGCGCTCCTTCATCGATTACCTGCGCGCGCATTTCCCGCAACAGCAAGAGAGCCCCGCGAATGCGCCGTCCCTAATTCAGGCATGACTGGTTTCATCATCTTTGCGCATGGCTCCCGGATTGAATCCGCCAACCAGGCGGTGAGGGATGTCGCGGCTCAGATGGCCGCGTCTGGCGGGCACACCGTGGAACCAGCGTTTCTGGAGCTCGGCCAGCCCGATCTCGCGGGCGCCGTCCAGCGTTTGACCGCGCGCGGCGTGACCCACGTTATCGTAATCCCGTATTTCCTCACTCTCGGAACGCATCTGCAGCGCGACCTGCCGCGGCTGGTGCAAGCAGCGGCACGCTCATGCGGGAGTGATATCCAACTGGAAGTCACGCCGCCTCTGGACGGGCACCCCGCTTTGCTCCAAGCCCTGCTCGATCGCGCGAGCCACGCGCTCCCGGCCGAAAGGCATTCGCGATGAGGGCGACGTTGATCGAATCCTACGAACTGGCCCCGCTAGTGCGCCATTTCGTATTCGGTGTGCCTGAAGTGGAGAGCCTGCACTTCAAAGCCGGCCAGTTCGTATCGTTCAATGAAATGCTGGGCGGCAAGAAAATCACGCGGCCCTATTCCATCGCCTCGCGTCCCGATGGTAATCGCTTCGAGCTGTGTCTCAACCTGGTCGAAGAGGGAATTTTTTCGCCGTTTCTTTTTCAAATGAAGCCCGGCGATTCCGTGGAGATGAGCGCGCCGCTCGGCTTCTTCGTGATCCGCAATCCCACCAAGGAAGCATTGTTTATCTCGACCGGCACGGGCATCGCTCCCTTCCGCGCCATGGCCCCGGACTATTTGAGCCATCCCCATGCCGCGCAGTTAACTCTGCTCTTCGGGCTCCGCTACGAAAACAGTATCTACTATCGCAACGAGTTTGAAGAGCTCGCGCGCCTGCATCCCAATTTCAATTTTTGGCCCACCCTCAGCCGTCCGGAAACATCCTGGGCGGGACGCACCGGCCACGTCCAAGTACACTTGCTCGAAGCCATAGGCGACCGTCGCGATCTGGATGTCTACATCTGCGGTCTCAAAGCCATGGTGGACGATGTGCGCGCCATCCTGAAGGGCCTGGGCTTCGATCGCAAGCAGATCATCTTCGAGAAATACGACTGATGAATCGCACCACAGCGCTCGCAATCGCAATGGTCCTGCTGTTCGCCGCAACGGTAGGCATCCTGCTGAACGTCATGCCCGGCCCGCACAAATCCACCGATTATCTGGTAATGGGCGCCGCCGCGACGCTACTCTGTCTGGTGCTGCTGTTCGTGGTTCTGTTCACCACCCCCGCAAAGCCCGAAACCAAAGAAAAGTCCGACCCGGATAGATAGCGGTGGGGAAGCGGTCTGCAACATTTGGACTGCTAGCCAGTGTGCAACATGGTGTCCCAGCACTGTACAACATAGTGTTCTAGCACTGTGCAACATAGAGTCCTAGCATTGTGCAGCATAGTGTCCAAGCACTGTGCAACATGGTGTCCAAGCACTGTGCAACATAGTGTCCTAGCACTGTGCAACATAGTGTTCTAGCACTGTGCAACATGGTGTCCTAGCATTGTGCAGCATAGTGTCCAAGCACTGTGCAACATGGTGTCCAAGCACTGTGCAACATGGTGTCCTAGCATGGTGCAACATGGTGTCCTAGCATTGTGCAACATGGTGTCACTGTGCAACTGGGGCAGCTTTGTGGGGCGGCGCCATGCGCTGCCATCCGGCACTAGACCAAGGCCACTTCTCCGCCTCATCAACGAGTCCCGCATTGACCGGATTAGTCTCAATATACCGAATAATCGATCTCCGCTCCCGATCATCCCGCACCCAATGATCGAAAGACTCATCCTGCCAAAATGGAGTCCCCGTACGCACCAGAACCGCATTCGCCTTTCACACGGTCCCGCTCTTGACGTTCATCAGAGCCTTATACAGCGGTATCTCCGGCCGCAAAAGAACATGGACATGGTTAGCCATAACCACCCACGCCAACAGCTCATAAAACCGCCATCGGGACATGCCGGCAATCAAAACTTCGCTGACACATTCAGCCACCTCTGCGTTCTTCATCCACAGTGGACCGCTAGATGCCCGATCCAACTGTCGATCCAGCGCAACGAACGCCGCACCGGCCGACCGAGAGCAGCTAACCTTTTTCGAAGAGGGCAACGAACCATACAGCCGCCAAGTAACAAAAAAATCAGCGTTGGCCGGATGCCAATGCGGAAGCCGCCTCGTATAAAAGCTCACGCCAATTAGTGGCAGCCCAAACAAAAAATCTCTTGGAGCTTTGAGCAGAGCTTTGAGCAGAGCCTTGAGAAGAGCTTTGAGAAGAGCCGTGAGGCAGCCAGTGGGGCAGCGCCATGCGCTGCCATTTGCTGCTCTAGACCCACGTGCACTCCATGCCAGGCAGCGCATGGCGCCGCCCCACTACCGCACCAACTTCACTTCCACGTTCCGAAGCGTCTCCTTAGTCTGTTCCAGGCTCGCGAATTCCATCCCCGGCAACTGCGCCGACGCCGTACCCGCCGCCACGGCCCAACGCACGCAATCCGGAAAATCTTTTTTCTTCGTAGCCGCCCAAACAAATGCAGCCGCCAGCGCGTCGCCCGCCCCGATGGGAGAAAGCGCATCGATGCGCGGCGGCAAAGCCTCCAACAAATGATGATCGTTCAACGCCACCACACCCCGGCTCCCCAACGACAAAAGTACGGACTCGGGACCCATGGCTTTGATACGAGTCACTGCGTCCATGAAATGCTGGCGCGTGATCAGCGCGCGATTCAATAATCGCTCCGCCTCAGGTTGATTCGGCATCACCACAGTTGGTCCAGCTTCCACGCCGTGCACCAGCGCATCGCCATCCGTATCCAGCAGCGTCTTCACCTTGTGCTCGCGCGCAATCTTGATGAGCTTCGCATAAAAATCGGTGGAAACATCTGGCGGTATGCTTCCGCACAGCATCAGCCAGGATGCGGATTTCAGCCGCGTCGCCACCGCCTTTTCGAGATCCGCCAACTCCTCGGCCGAAATCGGTGGACCCAGCTCGTTCAGCTTCACCGTCAGACCCTGCCGGTCCGTTATGGCGAAGTTGACTCGAATATCATGGCTGATGCATACCACTTTTACTGGAAAGCCGGCCTGTGACAGCAACTTCTCGAATCGGCCGCCATTCTCGCCGCCCGAGGTGACCACGGCCACGGTCTTGGCGCCGAAGGAATGCAGCACGCGCGAAGCATTGATGCCTCGCCCACCGGCCGACTCGTTGCGCGAAAGGATATACGCGCGGTCTTCAAACACCAGCCGGTCCACCAGGATGTTGCGGTCAATCGCGGGATTAACTGTGAGCGTAAGTATCAATTCTCAATCTTAACCTGCAATCCTAACCTGGAGTGTTAACTTGAATAATGCGTAGCCACCCGCATTTCAAAGCGTACCTGGCCCTCGCTGCGGTCTGCCTTTTCTGGGGCACCACTTATCTCGGCATCCGCATGGCGTTGGAATCGCTCCCGCCCCTGATGTTGGTGGGCTTGCGCTACAGCATTTCAGGATCTGTTCTCTTGCTGGTCGCCTTCTTTGCGAAAGCTCACCTGCCTTCCGGCCGGGAACTCTTCTTCACCGCCCTCTACGGCGTCATCATCATCGGGATCGGGAACGGCTGCCTGGCTTTCGCCGAGGTGTGGATTCCCAGCGGCCTCGCCGCTTTGTTCATCACCACCTCGCCTTTCTGGATGGTCGGCATGGAAGCGCTCATCCCCGGAGGCGATCGCTTGCACGCCCCCACGCTCCTCGGGATGCTGGTCGGCTTGGCAGGAACTTCGCTGTTGGTCGCGCCCAACGCCATCCAGCAGGGGTGGGGTGGACCTTTGCTGAGAGGCTTCCTGGTGCTGCAGTTAGGCTGTTGCGGCTGGGCCTTTGGATCCATTTTGCAGCGCAGGCAAGTTACCAAAGCGCACCCCGTTGTCAGCGGCGCGGTTCAACAATTAGCCACCGGCCTGGTTTTCATGGGACCCGCTTTGCTCACCAAAACCCAACCGATACACTGGACTCCGCGCAGCATCGCGGCCGTGCTCTACCTGGTGACATTCGGATCGGTAGTCGGCTACAGCGCCTATCTCTACGCCCTGGACAAACTTCCTGTTTCGGTAGTGAGCATTTATAACTACGTCAACCCAGTGGTCGCTGTCTTTCTCGGCTGGCTGTTCTACCGCGAGAAAATCGGCGTCCGCGAGTTGCTCGCGATGCTGGTAATCTTCGCCGGAGTGGCGCTAGTAAAACGCTACGGCCGCGGAAAGAATGTGACATAGTCAGAGAACGTTACCGAACCGCGACCGTGAAAATCCGTGAAGAAATCAAAAGCACCGGTCGCTTACGCTCGCGGCTCGGAAAGAAAGTCTCATGTTCAGAGAGTGTTACCGAACCGCGACCGTGAGGGAGACGGTGCCTTTGACCTTCTTCCCGGCTTCCTAAAGGAGCCAGTGCCTTGGCTCGGCCACTATACTCTATGTACACCTTACCGGAAAGGAGCGCCACAAATTGAAAATCACCGCAGTAGTTCTGGCGGCCACCTGCCTGACCGCCTGCAGCTACAAATCTCCCAACGCAGGACACGAAATTGTCCTGATAGAAAAGCCGATTATCTTCGGTCACGGAGGAGTCGATCCCGAACCCGTCAAAACCGGGCTGACAATTACCGCCTGGACCACGCAAGGCGTGGATGTCTCCATGCAGCCCATGAAGTTCGACACGGAATTACCCGACACCATGACTTCCGACGGTGTCCCGATCACCTTCCACGCCATCATCGTAGTGCAAGTGACCGACTCTGTCAGCCTGATCAAAAACTTCGGACCGGAGTGGTACGCCAACAACGTCGAGGAGCAGTTCAAGACCATGGTCCGTCAAGCCGTCCGCAAGCGCGGGATGAACGAAACCGCGATCAGCACCACCGCGCTCGATAGCATCGATGCCGAGATCCATGACAACCTGGTCGCGTTCTTCAAGGACAAAGCCCTGCCCGTTAAACTCATTACCATGACTGTCGGGAAGGCCAATCCACCCGACGCCATCAAGCATCAGCGAATTGACACAGCCGCGCAGGAGCAGCGCATCCAAACCGAAAAGCAGACCAAGCTCGCCGAAGACCAGCGCAAGATGGCCGAGCAAAGCCGCGCTGACGCGGACAACGCCTACCGGGAATCCATGCATTTATCGCCGGAGCAATTCATTCAGTTGGAGGCCATCAAGATGCAGTCCAAGGTGTGCGGACCAGAGGGCAAAGCCACCTGCACGTTCATTCACAACGGCGGCGCAACCCCGGTCTACAACCTAGGCAAGTGAAACCAACCATCCGCGTTGAGCCACATACCGTATGCTACGCTGGCTTTTTATGCAGCTTTCCGCAATCTTCATCAGCCTTGGCGAACCATCCTTCACTTCGCTGCTGCGCGGGATCTCCATCGGGAAGCTCAAAACCTACCAGCTCTACGATCGGATGAAGGCCCGTCTGCACCTGGCCAAGCTTAATTCCGAAACCGTTCGCAAAGCGGAACCACGCTTCTGGGCCCGCCTCGCGGAAAATGATGACGACTTTGCCACCGATC
>DASYNU010000290.1:0-29706 GCA_036008345.1 Bryobacteraceae bacterium | reverse complement strand
GAGATCTTGGTGGTGACCGGCGGCCGGAATTCCGGAGACTTCCTCAGGCTGCTGGCCAATGGCCGGGAATTTGGATTGAAACACCTGGATTACACCTATCAGGAAGGCGAGGGCGGCATCGCGGACGCCTTGGCGCTGGCTGAACATTTCGCCGACGGCCAAAAGATCTGCGTGGTATTGGGCGACAACATCATCGAAGGCAGCGTGCGCGATGCGGTGGAAGATTTCAAGCGGCAGCCGGCCGGCGCGAAAATTCTGCTGAAGGAAGTGACGGACGCCGAGCGGTTTGGCGTAGCCGACCTTCGCGAGGGACGCATTACCGGGATCGAAGAGAAGCCCAAGCACCCTAAATCCAACTACGCCGTCACCGGCATCTATATGTATGACGAGACGGTCTTCGAGAAGGTTCGAGTACTGGTACCGTCCGGCCGCGGGGAACTGGAGATCACCGACGTGAATAATGCCTACATCCGCGAGGGTTCCATGACCTATGCTCATCTCGAAGGATGGTGGACCGATGCCGGCACCTTCGAATCGCTGCTGCGCGCGGCCAATCTGGTGGCGGAGACCAGAACGAAAAATACCGCACCAGTTCTGGTTAAATCATGAGCACTGCCGTCAGCGACCAGGCGATCGAGATAGCAACGCCGGAATGCGAGAAGGGTCTCGGCCAGATAATTCTCGCGCCGGATTCCAAAGATCTCATCCCGGGAGTCCGGATTCACCCCTACCCGTTGTGGCCGGATGACCGCGGCTACTTCCTGGAAGTGCTGCGCGTGGGCCAGGGATTAGCCGCGACGTTTCCCGCCGAGTCGACCCAAGTCTCCGCCGCTCTCAGCTACCCCGGAACCATCAAGGCCTTCCACTTCCATCGGCATCAAACCGACTGCTGGGTGCCCGTCCAAGGAATCTTTCAGGTAGCGCTAGTGGATGTGCGGAAGCAATCCCCTTCGTTCGGCGCGCGCAACACGTTGTATGTCGGTGCCTTGCGGCCCTGGCAACTTTTGATTCCGCCGGGCGTGGCGCACGGTTACAAGGTTGTTGGAACTGAGGCCGGCATGTTGGTTTATGTGACCGACCGGTTTTACAACCCCAAAGACGAAGGCCGCATTCCGTACAACGATCCCCAGATCAGATACGACTGGGAAACCCAACACAAGTAACCGAGCCGCGACCGTAAGGGAGCCGGTGTTTTTTTGAACTACGCCGAGGCCGATGCGTGCGATGTCACAATTTCTTCCACAATCCGCCCGTCGAACAGCGTAATGCTGCGCTCGGCGCAGCGGGCGTAGCGCGGATCGTGCGTCACCATGCAAATGGTGGCGCCTTCCTTGTGCAGCTCGCTCAGTAGCGTCATCACAGCTTCGCCATTGGCTGAATCCAGGTTTCCGGTCGGCTCATCGGCCAGCAAAATGGATGGATGCCCGCCCAACGCCCGCGCCACAGCCACACGCTGTTGCTGGCCGCCTGAAAGCTGCGACGGGTAATGCTTCATGCGATGCGACATGCCCACGCGCTCCAGCGCGTCGCGCACCAGGTTCTTCCGCTCCGACGAAGGCATGTTGCGATAAGTGAGCGGCAGTTCCACGTTCTCGTATACCGTGAGATCGCCAATCAGGTTGAAGGCCTGAAAGATGAAGCCGATCTCGCGATTACGCACGCGGGCGCGCTCGGAGAGCTTCATCTGATCCACGCGAGTATCGTTCAGAACGTAATTACCATCTGAGGGAGTGTCCAACAATCCCAGGATCGCGAGCAAGGTGGACTTGCCGCAGCCCGAAGGTCCGGAAATGGAAAGATACTCGCCCTTGCGAATATGCAGTTCAATGCCGGCCAGTGCGTGGGTCTCCACTTCGTCGGTGGTAAAGACTTTTGAAACGCTCGTAAGCGATATTAGTGTTCTACCTTCTGAATTCACATCGGCTCCTTAGCGGCAACGCTTGCTCATCACTTGGACGTACGCTCTATACAGCGGTTAGGTTCCAGGAATGTTTAAGCGGTCCAAGCGATGTATACCGGCCCAGCCTGAGATAGTTACATTCCCGCCTTGGATGTTGACACCCGGTTGTAATGCCTCTATTATGTGGAACTTGTGCTGAAGGGTCATTCAGCCGGCGGGTCCGGCCGCCATGCTCCAGACAGGTGGGACCAGTGGAATTCAGGGGCACATCACTGCGCATCGGCCATGAGCCGTTCAACTATGTGACGGTTTATGTGGAAGTCGATGATATCCCGGCTTATCTGGCCAAGGCGGAACAGTTGGGAGGAAAAAAATAGTTGTCCTGATCGAAATTCCCACCGGAAGTTTCGCATGGATAGCAGACCGGAAAGAACGACGATCGGATTGTTCAAGCCGAAGTAGGATGCGTGGTGCGCGACCGAACCGTGGCCGTTAGGGTAAGAAGCTGTGAAAGAATCGGCCCAAGGCACCGACTTCCTCACGGTCGCGGTTCGGTAACGCTTTCTAAACATGAGACATTCCTTCCGAACCGCGAGCGTGAGCGACCGCTGCCTTTTGGGTTCGACGCGGAGGCAGCGACCGGAGCCTCAATCACACCAGCGGCAACAGCAGCCGGGCCTCGCAGCCTGGACCACTCGCGGCATTTTGCAGGGTCAGTGTTCCGCCGTGAGCTTCGGCGATCTGGCGGCTCAAAACCAAACCAATTCCAGAGCCAGTGGGCTTGGTAGTGAAAAACGGCACGAAGAGATTGGCTGTGTTGGGCAGGCCGGGACCTTCGTCGCGCACCCAAACGACAAGTTGGCCGTCCTGCCGGTTCCAGCCGACGCGGACGGCGCCCTGGGTCTCGATGGACGCGTCGGCGGCGTTACGAATTACGTTGATCAGCAGCTGCTCCAGTTGGTCGGCATCCGCCTGGATGGTCAAGTCGGGGCCGGGCGCGAGCATTGGCGGAATGCGAGTTTCAAGGGTAACCACGCGGCGTACCAAATCGTTGACGACAACTGGGGCCAAGGTCGGCGGCGGCAATTTAGCCAGCCGCGCGTAAGCGCCCATGAAGCGGCTCAAAGCTTCGCTACGTGATGCAATCACGGCCAGACCGCGGCGCATGTCTTCTTCCCAATCCGGGGCGCGCGGTTCACGGGCCAGCAGATTCTCCAGGCTCCCGGCAATGGATTTGATCGGCGCTAACGAATTATTCAGCTCGTGACCCAGCACCCGCACCAGCCGCTGCCAGGCTTTCAACTCTTCCTCGCGCAGGGGGCGCGTGAGGTCGGTGACCACCAGAAGCTGATGCGGAAGTCCGCCTTCGCGGAAAGTGCTGCGGCCGATTCCCCAGCGAGCCATGCCACCGGGGAAGTGATGCTGGACGGTTTGCTGTGTTTCACCTTCCAGATATTTTTCCAGGCCCAGCGATTCGGCTTCGGCGCCTAGCAGCCTTTCCGCCGGCTCATTCAATAACCTTTCAGCGGCCCGGTTCACTAGGCGCACACGATGTTCCGGGTCGAAAGCGAAGACCGCGACGTTGATCTCCTCCATCACTTTGCGAAGCAGCGTAGTGGCCTCGAGGGCGCCTAAACGCTGTGCACGCAGCGTGGTGCTCATGGCATTCACCTGCTGCATCACTTCGCCCATGGCATCGTCGTTATTGCCGCCGCGCGCGCGGATGGAATAATCGCCTTCGCGCATGGCTTCCAGCAGATTCGCCAGCGTGCGCAGCGGAGATGCAACATGCTCGCGCAATGCGAAACAAAAGCCCAGCCACACGCCCACAATCAGTACCGTAAGCGTCCACTGCACTTTGGACGTGTAATCGCCCATCCACCACAAGATGATCATGCAGGTGATGACGGCCGGCGCACCGGAGACCAACGACATCAGGAGGACGCGCTGTTCGTGGACCAGTTCGGGCTTATGGAGCTTCATGGCGCGACCGGAGTTGGCAGGCGGAAGTGCCTGCCCCACAGGGACGTGATATGTTCATAAACCGTAACGCTGCAAACGCCGGTAGAGCGCGCTCCGGCTCAGCCCCAGCGCATTGGCGGCGTGGCTGACGTTCCCGCTGTAGCGCGCCAGTGCTTTCTTGATCAGAAACGCTTCCACCTCTTCGATACTCATGTCCTCCAGCCGTGGGCTGCCCTCGCGCGAGGCGCGCAGAGCCAGATCGGCCGGCTTGATTTGACTTTCCTGCGCCATCAAAACAGCGCGTTCGATGACATGATTCAGCTCGCGGACATTGCCTTGCCACGGATTGTCCAGCAATAGTTGCATGGCCGCGTGATCGAAACCGCTGATGCGTTTACGATACCTCTGGGAGTGCGTGGAAAGGAAGTGCGCCGCCAGCAACGAGATGTCCTCCCGGCGCTCGCGTAGCGGGGGCAGATGTATCTCGATGGTATTCAGCCGGAACAAAAGATCCTGGCGAAACCGTCCGCCTTGCACCTCATCTTCGAGGTTGGCATTGGTAGCTGAGATGACTCGGACATCCACGCGCTTGGTCTTGGACGATCCAACACGCTCCATTTCGCCGACTTCCAGAACGCGCAGCATCTTGGCTTGCAGGTTTTGCGGAACGTTGGCGATCTCATCCAGGAACAGCGTTCCGCCGTCAGCCAACTCGAAGCGCCCCACGCGATCGGCTTTGGCGTCCGTAAATGCGCCCTTCACATGACCGAACAATTCGCTTTCGAACACGCCTTCCGCCAAGCCTCCGGCATTCACGGTAACCATCGGTTTGGAGCAGCGGGGCGAGATGGCATACAACGTCTTCGCCACCACCTCTTTCCCGGTGCCGGGCTCTCCCGTGATCAGGACGTTCGCGTCCGACGGCCCAACGCGCGAAATCATTTGCAGCACGGGTTGCATGGAAGACGATTCGGCGATCAGTGAAGGTACGCCCTCGGCCCGGAGCAGCCGGTTCTCCGCTTCCAAACGCAAACCCCGGCGTATGGCATTGCTCAGATCGATCTGCGTTTTTACGATGCTGAGCAGGCGTTCGTTTTCCCACGGCTTTTGGATAAAGTCGCGCGCTCCACGCCGCATGGCTTCCACGGCCAGGCCGACGGTACCCCAAGCCGTCATCACGATGACCGGCAGAATGGAATCGATGGTCTGAATCCGCGACAGCAGATCCAGGCCCTCTTGCCCGGAAGTGGTGTCGCGCGTGTAATTCAAATCCATCAGCACGACATCGAAGTCGCGCGTTTCGAGCGCGGATATGATGCCCGCCGGAGAAGTCGCGGATTCAATCTGGTAACCCTCGCCCTTCAGCAGCAAGCGCAAGGCCTCGAGTACGTCAGCCTGGTCGTCCGCGATAAGGATGCGCGGGGCTGAATCAGCAAAAGATTTCATAATCCGTTTCTGGTGTTCTCGTTTCTCGTTTCTCGTTGGCACAGAAGAGCCGTCCGAACGAGAAACGAGGGGCTCACTCGTATCTTAGCGCGATCATCGGGTCTACCCGCGTCGCCCGGCGGGCCGGAATGTAGCTGGCCGCGAATGCTACCGCTGCCAGCAGCACGGAGACCGAGGTCAATGTCAACGGGTCCCACGGCTTTACGTCGAACAGCAGGCTGCTCATCACGCGAGTCAAGGCCAAAGCTCCGGCGACACCCACCGCGAGGCCGATCAAGACCAGCGCCATCCCCTGCCGGACAATCAACTGCAGGACATCCGCGGCTCGCGCTCCCAAGGCCATTCGAATCCCGATCTCGTGCGTGTATTGCGACACCGAATACGACATGACACCGTAAATCCCGATGGAAGCGAGCAGCAGGGCTAATCCAGCGAAGGCTGCCAACAATAGCATGTTGAAACGCCGTGGGGCGACGGATTCTGATAGCACGTCCTGCATGGACCGCACCTGGAGCAGCGGCACTTCGGGATCCAGCGATCGTGCGATGTGGCGCAGGTTCGCGACAATTGCCGTCGGGTCGGCCGATGTGCGGACCGCGAGGTAGAATCCTTGGATCGATGAATCCTGGGGCATCTGCGGGATCGGCAGATAAACGCCTGGGCCGATGTCGGCGGCGAGATTGTTCTGTTTCAGATTAGCCACTATGCCAACTACTGTGATCCAGGATCTTTTGGAATCCGGCGGTCCCCACAGGAACCTCTTCCCGAGGGCCTCCTGATTGGGCCAGTAGCGGCGCGCCATGGATTCGTTGATAACCGCAACAGGCGGACTTTTTGGGTTATCGGCCTCGCTGAAAAGCCGGCCCCTCACGAGTGAAATCCCCAGCGTGCGATGGAAGCTGGGTGTGACGCCGGCGAAGAATGCCGTGGTTAGCGATTTCTCGTGGGTATCCGCTCGTCCCTCCGGCGTAATAACAATGTCCCACAAGCCCATCAAGGGCAGCCCGGTGGCTGCGGCGGCCGATTTCACATTCGGGAGGGACTGCGTTCGCCCGATCAATTCGTTGTAGAACGTTTGTACCTGAGCCTTGGTCTGGTATTTCGTTTCCGGCAATGCCACGGACATGGTCAACAAATGATCGGGATTAAAACCGAGCGGTACGCCGCGCAGTTTCACAAAGCTGCGTAAAAGCAACCCCGCGCCTGCCAGTAACACCAGCGAGAGCGCAACTTCCGCCACCACCAAAAGACTGCGCAAGCGGCTGCGGCGGAATGCCGCGGCGCCTCGGCTACCTTCTTTCAGATCCGTGTTGAGATCGGCTTTCGAGACTTGCAGCGCAGGTGCCAATCCGAAGAGCACGCCCGTGAGAATCGAAATGGCAAGAGTGAAAGCCAATACCGGCAGGTTCAAGTGGGCCTCGGCTAGGCGCGGGACATCTCCCGGGCTGAGTTGGATCATCAGTTGAGTGAGCCAATATGCGATCAGCAATCCGGCGGCTCCTCCCAGCAAGCCGAGCAGCATACTTTCGGTGAGTAGTTGCCGCGCGAGGCGCAGCCGTCCTGCACCCAATGCGGTCCGGATCGCCACTTCGCGGCGCCGGCCAGCCGCTTTCGCTAGAAGAAGATTCGCGACGTTGGCGCATCCGATCAGAAGTACGAATCCCACCGCGCCGAGCAGTACCCACAACAGCGTCTTGACGTTGCCAACCACCTGCTGGTGAAGGTCGGTCACGAAACCATCCAGCGAAAATAGCTTTTGGATCGCCGGCGGGTAGCTCTCATAAATGCGGCCGGAAATGCGGGCGATGTCGGCGCTGGCTTGTTGGAGGCTCACTCCTGGCTTGCGCCTGGCTATCACCGAAATATTGAAATTGTCGCCACGCCCCTCGGGTCCAATTCGATCGGGAGAAAAAGCAATGGGGACCCAGAACTCGGGCGCCGGACCGCGCAATAAACCCTGCGTTGGAAATTCAAACTCTTTCGGCATCACGCCGATTACTTGGTGCGGTTTCTGGTCCAGCACCAGCGTCTTGTCGAGGACACTGGGATCGGAGCCGAAGCGCCGTTCCCAGGCCCCGTAGCTAAGTACGACTACATTGTCATGTCCGAACTGGTCCTCAGAGGTAGTGAAGACACGCCCGCGCAGCGATGAAATGCCGAGCAGCGGAAACAGATTGGCGGACACAGCGGCGCCGGACACGCGCTCGGAGCCAGTACGCGTGGTCAATAAGAAGTTCTCGTTGTAAAAAGCGGCGGTGTTCTCGAGCGTCTGCGTTTGATCCCGATAATCGATGTAATCGGGAGCCGAACACGGCAGTTGCGGATAGGAAGTTGCGCCCGTGAGCCGTTGCCAAACCATTACCAAACGATCCGATTGCTGATAAGGAAGCGGCCGGAGCAAGACAGCATTGACCACGCTGAAAATCGCAGTGTTCGCGCCAATCCCGAGCGCCAGCGCCAGGACGGCGATGGATGTGAAGCCCGGTTTCTTCAGAAGCATCCGGACAGCGTAGCCAAGATCCTGCATTTCCGTTTCTCGTTTCTCGTTTCTCGTTCGCGAGGAACTCGAAACTTAGAAACGCCTTCTCAGATTGATTGTCCCGTTCACTGTCACGATGGTCAGATCCGGACCGCCGTGTCCGATTACGCCATCCGCGTGACGCCCGGCGTACTCATCATGCATGGCCAGAGGAAAATCGGTGTTTATGTGGCCATTCTTCGTGCCGGCGTGGACCTCCGCGGCTGCGCTCTGCGGCATTTCAAGCGTGATGCCTCCATTCACCGTTGAGAACTTCGAAGCACCGTTAATTTTTCCTACCGACGCAATGATGGATCCGTTCACGGTCTCGCCAAACGCTGCGCCGGCCGTGCTCAACCGAACGTTTCCGTTGACGGTGTGTAATTCGGTGTCGGCCTGAAGCGCTTTGGCCTCCACCTGGCCATTTACGGTCCGGCCGACGAAGCGTACGCCTTTCGGCAGGCGCACGGTGAAATCGATATTCACGTCGTTGCTGCTGGAATTCAGCGGACTGTTCGAGCCGGGTTGGCATTCGGTGGGACGGCCATCTACAGTCGGATACACCGCGCAGAAGGTGATTCCGCCATTGTGCTCCACCACCTGTACCTCAATGCCGCCGGTGTCGTAAACTTGCCCGCTCTTGTAGGCCACCACCTCCACGTCGTTCCCCGTGGCCGGTTCGGCATGAATGCTGCCATTGATTCCCCGGATCTCCACCAGTTGTCCGGCCGGGACCTTACCTTTCCAGTGAAAGTCACTACTAGCGGCAGGGCCGAACCAAGCGGCCAAAACAGTCAGCACGACGAACGTTGTCGAAAACATTTAAATCTCCCTTCGAAAACAACAACACGTTTCTCGTTTCTCGTTTCTCGTTGGGAACGGTCGATGGCCGCGAACGAGAAACGAGAAACGATGAACGATAAACGGTCTTACTCATATCGCAGCGCCTGCATCGGATCTACCCGCATCGCTCTGCGCGCCGGCAAATAGCAGGCCGCGAGCGCGACTGCGCATAATACTATCGGTACCGCGGTGAACGTCAACCAATCTGTCGGACTAACGTTGAATAGAAGCGTCTTCAAATAGCGGGTCAACGCAAACGCGCCGGCTAATCCGGCAGCGGTTCCGATCAATGCCAGAAGCAAGCCTTGCCCCACTACTAAGCGCAGAACCTGATCGCGCTGCGCGCCCAGCGCCACACGGATTCCGATTTCGTGCGTACGCTGCGCCACCGAATACGACATCACGCCGAAGATCCCGATCGCCGCCAGCAGCAAAGCTAAGCCGGCAAAGCTTGCGAGCAGCACGGATTGGAACCGCGGCCGCGCCACAGCTTTCGAGAGGAACATATCCAAAGGTTGGATTTTGGCGATGGCTTGGTCCTTATCGTAGGCGTGAATGATTTGCTCTGCTACCGGCGCAAGCTTCATGGGATCGGCGCCGGTGCGAATCATCAGCGTGGCGATGGTCTGTGTCTCCTGGGCATTCGGGAAATAAACCGTCGGCCGCACTTCTTTTTCCAGCCCATCGTGCTTCACATCGCCCACCACGCCGACGATCTGATAGGGCGTTTCGCGGCCCCACTGCACAAATAAACGCTGGCCAATCGGATCCATGTTGGGAAACTGCTGGTGCGCTAGCGACTGGCTCACGATGGTCACCTGCGGCGTGCCTTCCTGATCGCGCTCCGTGAAAAGCCGGCCGCTGAGCAGCGGGATCTCCATGGTTGGGAAGTACCCGGGTGTGACAATCGACACACCCGTGACCGGCGCTTCGCTCGGATTGGGTGTTGGGCGGCCGGCTACCCAAAATCCGGTGGCCGGCAGCAATCCACCCAGCGGCGGAAATTGAATGGAGCCGGCTGACACCACACCGGGCACTTGCGAGATACGGTGCAGTATTTCGTCGAGCCCCGCCGAAGCTACTTTCAAATCCTTCTTGTATCTGGGATTGCTCAAGCCAATACGCATGGAGAGAATGCGATCCGGCTCGAAGCCCGGAGTTACATGCTCCAGCCGGATGAAGCTCCGGATCAGCAGTCCGGCGCCGATCAGCAGCATCATCGCAACCGCCATTTCGCCGGCTACCAACGCAGCGCGCATCCGATTCCGTCTGAGGCTGGAGGAAATCGCCCGGCCTCCTTCCTTCAAGGTGTCGCTCAAGTCCGGACGCGAGGCGCGCAGAGCCGGCAACAATCCAAACACCAGCGCGGTCCCAAGCGAAAGAATCACCGTAAATGCCAAGACATTGCCATCGATTGCCACCGCGTTTACCTTGGCTACTGACATGCTTTCCGGCAGCATGGCCAGCAGGACATCTTTGGCCCAAACCGCAACCAACAATCCCAGCCCTCCGCCAGCGACGCCCAGAATCATGCTCTCCACCAACAACTGGCGGACGATGCGGGCCCGCGTAGCTCCGAGCGACGTCCGGATGGCCATCTCGCGCTGCCGCGCGCTGGATCGCATCAGCATCAGATTGGCAACGTTAGCGCACGCAATCAGCAACACCAGTCCGACGGCCCCGAGCAGCACCAGCAACGGCGTTCTTAAGTCGCCGGTGAACTGCTGGCGCAACGGAATCACCGAAACGCCCCAATTCGTGTTGAAATCGGGATACTCTCGCGCCAGTTGCGCCATGATGACGTTCATGTCGGCTTGCGCTTGAGAGACAGTGACGCCGGGCCGCATACGTGCGATTGGCGCCAAATACCGGCCTTTGCGTTGACTTTCGGGGTGAAGCGTCGTCAAGCCCCAAATGTCGGCCTTCACGTCAGGAAATCGAAAATTGGCGGGCAACACTCCTATGACGATGGTGGCGTTGCCGCCGATCATGAGCTTCTTGCCGACGATGTGCGGATCCGCACCGAACCGGCGACGCCAGAATCCGTCGCTGAGCAGAGCGACATCGGGAGTATTCGGGACTTCCTCTTCAGGCAAAAAGTTTCGGCCAAGCGCGGGATGGACACCAAGCAGCGGGAAGAAATCCCGCGTCACATAGTTACCTGGAACCTCTTCCGGACTTCCGCCGCCCGTCAGGCTCATGGTCAATTCGAACGGAATATACGCTGCAATCTTTTCGAAAGAGTGATTGCGCTTCCGCCAGTCGCTGACGTTCTGTGGATTTGCGACGTTATCCTTCTCGCCTTGAGGGCTGGACTCGCGGACGGATACTAGCCGTCCGGGGTCTTCAAACGGCATAGGCCGGAGCAGAACGGCATTCACCACGCTGAAAATGGCTGTGTTCGCCCCAATTCCGAGAACCAATGCAAGCAGTGCGATAGCGCTGAAGCCAGGGCTTTTCCAAAGTGTTCGAGTGGCGAAGCGGAGGTCCTTCCATACGCTGCCCATAATCGCGGTAGTGGTGCAACTTCCGTGCCAATCGTAACTTACGGCCGGTCAGTCAGTTACGGGCGGGGCCTGTTCGGTTGTGGGACGGGTGACGACGGAAACGCACAGGAAGACCGGTTTCTGGTTTTCTCGTTTCTCGTTAGGTACAAGACGTCTTGGACCGGGCCCAACGAGAAACGATGAACGAGAAACGGCTTTAGGAACTCGTGTCCGTGATCCAGCCATCGACAATATTAATAACCCGGTTCCCATACTCTGCGTTTTTCTCGTTATGGGTCACCTGGACAATTGTCGTGCCGCCTTCGTTCAGCTTCTTGAAGAGATCCATGATCTCTTTGCCTTGGCTGGAATGCAGGTTGCCGGTGGGTTCGTCAGCCAGAATGATTTTTGGATTCGCCACGATGGCGCGCGCGATGGCCACCAGTTGCTGTTGGCCGCCGGAGAGCTGGTTAGGATACAGATCTTTCTTGCCTACGATCTGGAAGCGATCCAAAACGTCGCAGACGATGCTGTCGCGTTCGCCCTTCTTGATGTTGCGATAGGAGAGAGGAATGTCGAGGTTCTCGTAGACGGTGAGTGAATCCAACAGATGATAGCTCTGAAAGACGAAGCCGAAGTATTTCTTGTACAGCTCCATGCGGTCTTTCTTATTGAGCTTGTGGATGGCATGCTCTATCAGGTAGTATTCGCCGGTCCAGGAGCTGTCATGCATCCCGAGTAGGTGCAGCAGCGTGGATTTGCCTGCCCCGGAAGGTCCCATGATGGAGACGAATTCGCCTTCTTTGATTTCGACGTTAATGCGGCGGAGTACAAAAGTCTTGGTCGGCCCGTGCTCGAAATATTTTTCGACGTTCCGAAGAGTGAGGATCGGTGAACTCATAATGTATGTCTCAATTGTGACTCATCCGCGCGGGGCAATGCACCGACTCCTTCCGAAGCCGTGAAAAAAATCGGCGAGGGCACCGTCTCCCTTATGGTCGCGGTTCGGTAACGTTCTCTGAACATGCCAACATTCTTTCCGAACCGCGAGCGTGAGCGACCGGTGCCTTTGAATGTCCCACGGATTCCCGGATCATTCATATCGCAAGGCCACCATGGGGTCCACCGATGTCGCGCGGCGGGCGGGAATATAGGTGGCGGCCAACGCTACCAGAATCAGCACCACCGAAACGGCGGCGAAGGTGGCTGCGTCGGTCGGCTTCACGTCGAAGAGCAGGTTCTGTAGTACACGGGTAACGCCGAGTGCGCCGGCTAAGCCAATCGCCACGCCCGCAAAAACCAAGAGCGCGCTCTTCAGCATCACGGAACGAAAAATGTCGCTACGCTGTGCGCCCAGCGCGACGCGGATTCCGATCTCGCGCGTCCGCTGCACAACCGAATAAGCCATCACACCGTAGATGCCGAGGCTGGCTAGCAATAGCGCGATCGCGGAGAATGATCCGAGCATGCGGGAATAGAAACGAGGCTCAGCAGTGGTCGCGCTGACCAGGTCCCCCATGGGCGCCATCAGTTGAATGGGTTGGTTCGGATCCACCTCGCGAAACCGGCTACGCATCAGGCTGGGCAAGGCAGAAAGATCTCCGCTGCCGCGCACGACATACGCCATGTGGAAGAGGAAGAACGGGCGGATGACCTGCGTCATTGGCTGGTAAACGACTGCCAGAGGCGTCTTCTCAGCCAAGTTCTGCTGCTTTACGTCGTCCACCACGCCGACCACGGTTAGCCAGTCCTGAGGCTTGGGCCGATCTTCCAGCGTGACCCGTTTGCCGATTGGGTTCTCATCGCCCCAGGCCCGCCGGGCGACAGACTCGGACACGATGGCGACGCCGGGCGAACTCTGGGTATCGTGCTCGGTGAAATTGCGACCCCGCAGCAGCCGTATGCCGATGGCCTGGAAGTAGCCTCGGGTGACTCCCGGCTTGGTCACGTTGAAATGGGCTCGCGGACGAGAACCGGCCTCCGAATAGAAGTCGCCACGAATGAGCGCGTTGTCGAACGGAAGCCAGTCGATGGCTCCGGACGAACTCACTCCGGGGAGTGCCGATAGCTTATCGAGCACCTCTTTATGATAGGCAACCAGGCTTGACGCAGTGCGTTCTTCGTTGAACGGAAGATCGACAGTCAATACAAACGTGCTCTGCGGGTTGAAACCGGGATTCACGGAACGTAAACGGACGAAGCTCTTGATCATCAGTCCGGCGCCGATCAGCAACACTAGCGAAAGAGCGATCTCGCCGGCCACCAGGACACTGCGCAGGCCTTGCGCGCCCGCGATCCTGCGTTCGTCTTGTTTGAGTGAGTCAGCCAGCCCCGCTTTCGACAGTTGCAGGGCCGGAGCAATTCCGAAAATGAGGCTAGTTGTGAGCGACAGCAGAAATGTGAACCACAAAACCTGGCCGTTGATTCCAACCTCAGCGAGACGGGGGATCATTCCCTCTGGGACCATTCTCACCAGTAAGGAGACTCCCCAAGCGGCAATCACGAGACCGAGTGTGCCGCCCGCAATCGCGAGCAGGGAACTTTCGGTCAGCAGTTGCTGGATGAGGCGTGAGCGGCTGGCTCCGAGAGACGCGCGCACAGCCACTTCCTGACGCCGTGCGGCGCCCCGCGCCAGCAGCAGATTTGCAACGTTGGCGCACGCGATCAGCAGAATGAAACCGACGGCCCCGAGCAACACATAGAGCGACGGCCGGATTTTTCCCACCAGGAATTCGTGCAGCGACGCCACGCCCGCACTCTCCGCCGCGTGTGGTTCCTTGGGCTCTAATCGCTGTGCGATGGCTTTGGTCTCCGCTCGCGCCTGATCGATGGAAATTCCCGCGTTGAGGCGTCCGATAACCGCATAAGCCCAACCTGCCCCAGGCTGGGGATTTACCACCAGCGGTGTCCAGACCTCGGCATCAGCGGGAAACGCGAATCCTGGCGGCATCACGCCGATAATGCTGCGCGGCCTGCCATCCAGCTGGACGATCTTGCCGAGAATGGACTGGTCGGCGTTGAAGTGAGATCGCCACAGCTTATCGCTCAGCACTGCCACGCTCCCGAGATCGTCTTCCTTCCGAAACGTGCGGCCAAGCGAAGCTCCCACGCCCAAGGCCGGCCAAAACTCGGTGGTGACAGCAGTGCCGTGAACGGGGATCGGCTCGCCAAAGCCGGTCAGGCTGGTAGCGCCTCCGCTGATTGCGCTGAGATGCTCAAAGGCCGCGCTTTGTTTTTCGAATTCCACGAAGCTGCGGTCGTCCATGGCGACGGAATCCTGGAAGCGCGCCGTGTAGATCTGGCAGATTTGCTCCGGCTGCGGGAAGGGCAGCGGGTGCAGCAGCACTGAGTTCACTACGGTGAAGATGGCCGAGTTCGCTCCGATCCCGAGAGCCAGGGCAAGCAGCGCGATGGCGGTGAAGGCGGGAGTTTTCCAGAGGGTACGGATCGCAAATCGAATATCTTGAGCTAAAGCGTTCATTGGGACACACCTCCGCTGTTCTGAAAAAACGTTGGCAGGCGAAAGCGCCTGCCCCACATGCTGGTTACTGATTCAGGATATAGGCGATACGCGACAGAATTTCGTTCCGAATCTGGAGCGGGCAAGAATCCACACTAACGGCGTTTTGCATTTGGATTGAATCCATCGCGTCTATTGGAATCCTCAAAGAGGGCATCTTCGAGAATCCCAGCATCACTACGGCAATGACGAACACAGCAAGAAAATCGACGTTACGGCCGAACATCAGGCTACTCCCACGCTCTCCTCCACAATCCTTCCGTCAAAGAGGCGGATGGTACGGTCCGCATAGCGGGCGTAACGGGGATCGTGGGTTACCATGCAAATGGTTGCGCCGCCGCGATGCAATTCGCGCAGCAATTCCATAACAGCTTCGCCATTGGTGGAATCCAAGTTTCCAGTCGGCTCGTCCGCCAGCAGAATGGAGGGATCGCCGGCTAGAGCTCGCGCCACCGCGACACGCTGCTGCTGACCTCCCGATAGCTGGGAGGGATAATGCTTGATGCGATGCGACATGCCCACGCGCTCCAGCGCATCGTGCACGCGCTTCTTGCGCTCGGCCGACGGCATTCCGCGGTAGGTAAGCGGCAGTTCGACGTTCTCGTAGACCGTCAAGTCGCCGATCAGATTGAACGCCTGGAAAATGAATCCGATCTCGCGATTGCGGATGCGGGCGCGCTCGGAAAGCTTCAACCCCTGCACCTGCTTGCCGTTCAACACGTACGACCCATCACTGGGCGAATCCAGCAATCCCAAAATGGCGAGCAGCGTAGATTTGCCGCAGCCCGAGGGTCCCGCGATGGAGAGATATTCGCCCTTCTTGATGTGCAGATGAATGCCGGCCAGGGCATGCGTCTCCACTTCGTCGGTGACAAACACTTTCGTCACTGCATCCAAGCTAATTAAAGCATCTGGGTCGTTCGCCATGAATTGATCCCTTTCCTTAATTCAGCCGGATGCGATTATAGGCATCCTGAGCCGACATATCAGATAATACTACCTGATCTCCCACTTTCAAACCAGCCATAACCTGAATCGTGTTCACGGAGCTGACTCCCAATGTTACTGGAACACGCTGTGCCTCTTTGCCGTCTGGGTCTAACTTGAACAACGTAATTTTGGCATTCGGTTGGCCGATGACTGGCCGTCCCACGTAAACCACATCCGCCAAACGCTCGATTGTGATATTTCCATCGACGCTTAAATCGGGCCGCATACCGTCCGCACGTCCCTCCAATTTGACGTCGACATCCACCGTTCCGTTGGTAGAAGCCGGATCGATTCGCGTTACATGGCCCGGAATAACTCCGTTCCGCGTATCGATCTGCGCCACTTGCCCGATCGCGACGTCCTTCGCCTGGGTTTCGGGGATCTTGAGGGTGGCCTTCAGCCGGTTGGGTTGCGCGATTTTGGCCAATATGGTTCCGGGCTGCACGCGCATGCCTTGTTCCAGAGGCAACGCCGTGGTGCCCAACTGCTGTAGTGTGCCTTCGACGCCGGCGCGGATGGTTAGTTCCTCAACCTGTGACTTCTTGAGTTTGTACTTCTCGTTCAAGTTCGCAATCGCCACTCTCTGGTTTTCGAGCTGAGCCTTGACCGATTCGTTATTGATATCCAACTGTTTCTTGGAAAGATCGTAGCGCTTCTTCAAATCTTCCCATTTTGCCGCGGACAGTTGGGCGTCGATATCCGACTTCAAGTCCAGCTTGTTGAGTTGCTTGTCGCGATCCGCCTGCAACGCCGCCTGATTCATATCCGATTGAACCTGCTCTGTAATCGCCTCTTGCGCGAGGCGAGCGGTCTCGAGCGTCACCTTCAGGTTGTCGTACACCGATTGCGCCTGTTTGATCTGCGCATCGAGATCCGCCACATCCTGCTCCATCTGCGGATTCTTAAGGATCATGATCACGTCGCTCGGGTGAAGCTTCGCGCCTGGGAGAAAGTTGAGTTTTTCCACCCGGCTTTCGAATTGAGCGGGAATCCAGTTGTACTCTTCGACAACGAGTGTGCCCAAACCGCGCACTTCGCGCAGCATCGGGCCGCGCTTGACGCTGTCAATCCAGACGGTGGCCCGATCCACCGAGGGGGCGGCTGGCTTCAGGCGGGAAAGGAGCCATGTTATCAATGGGATCGCCGCTACAACTACGGCGATCAGCGCGATTCTTCGAATCAGCTTCTTACGGGCGACTTCTTTACCGCGAGGGACATCCATGGGGTTTCTCCCTATACTAGTGGGCAACTACTCTGCCAATACCAATCCTACTGAAAAATAAGGCCTGAAAGCTTGTCCGCGCTCACGGTCTGTCCGTTTGTGGGATGACTGTGTACGCGCTGGGACAAGCGTTCGAGCAAAACGAACCCAACGACCAGTTGAACTCAATCTTCGATCTTCATTTTACTCCGTGGGGCAGGATAGCATCCCAATGCACTTAGTTTTCCCAGTTGTAGGAATTCGACCCCAGTGGGGCAGGGCCATGCCCTGCCAGAACCTCGAGGACGTAACTCTTCCAGCGCGCTTCAGATCATTGGGCGTCCACGTTTGCAAACAACCGGCTCATGGCCGACTTGGCAGGGCATGGCCCTGCCCCACCAGGGGGTCCCAGTCCTACATCCGGGAAAACTAAGGCATCCTGCAGCGGGTTGTCAACCCGCCCCACCGCTATTCGAAGCGGAGCGCAGTTACCGGATCGATGCGCGCGGCTTTCCATGCCGGGATCAGGCAAGCGAGCAGCGCCACAGCGAGAATCAGAACCGGGACCGCGATCAGAGTCAGTGGATCGGCCGGGGAAACCCCAAAGAGCCAACTCGTACCCAGGCGGGTTAGAGCCAAGGCGCCCGCGAGTCCGAATGCCAGGCCGGCAGCTACCAGTGCCAGTCCCTTGCTGGCCACCATGCTAAGCACCCGCGACGCCGGTGCTCCGAGCGCGATCCGAATGCCGATCTCCGCGGTCCGCTGCTTCACTGCGTAGGCCATCAATCCGTATAAACCGACGAGTGCCAGGAACACGGCCACGGCGGCGAAAACAGAAAGGACCACGGTCTGGAAGCGCCGGGCGCTGGTGGCTTCCGACATGAATTGGCGCATGGTGGCGGCGTGCTCGAGCGCGATGTTTGGATCGATGCTCCGAACAATTTTCCCGATGGAAGCGATGAGCTGATCAGGAGGAGCCGTAGTGCGGATGGTGAAGTACGCGTGATTGTCGGGCATCTGCAAGAACGGCGAGTAAACCGTGGGGCGCGGAGGATCTTCGAGGCTGGAATGCCGGACGTCGGCGACCACTCCGACTATGGTGTGCCACTGATCCTGGCTGCGGAACTCGTGGCCAATGGCGGATTCGCGGGGGAAGTAAAGCTTCGCGAAGCTTTGGCTCACCAGCATTTCAGCCGGATGATCGCGCACGGCCTCATCGGCGAAGAAGCGGCCTTCCAGAAGCCGAATCCCCATCGACCCGAAGTAGGTGGTGGTGGCCGAGCGATCATCCACGGTTTGATCTTTCTTGATCGAGCGTCCTTTGATTTCGACGATGCTGAGGCTTTCCCGGTGACTCAGCGGAAGGGCGCTCACCAAACCGAACGATTGGACGCCGGGCAGTTGATTCACTTGCGCGATCAGGTTGCGGAAGTAGCCGATGAGCTTCTGAGGCGTCTCATAACGTTCGTCGAGAATGACATTCATGGTCAGGGTGGAAGGAGCGTAGCCGGTATCGACGGCTTGGACGTTGAGATAGCTGCGAATCAAAAGTCCCGCGCCCGCCAACAGAATCACCGATAACGCGACTTGCGTGATGATCAAACCGTTGCGCAATCGATTGGACGTTCCGGCGATGCCCTTGTTCCCGCCCTGTTTCAACAGGCTGTTCACGCTCACTCGCGATGCGGCCAGCGCGGGGAGCAGCCCGAAGACGAAACCGGTGAGCAGAGATGCACCTATGGTGAAGAGCAGTACGCGAGCATCGAGCGATGTTTCATCCAGCCGCGGAATATTTCCCGGATGAACCCACAGCACTAGGCGCAGGGCGGCGTATGCAATCAGCACGCCCAGCGCGCCACCACCAAGGGCCAGTAGCAGAGCTTCAGTCAACATCTGGCGAACCAGGCGAACGCGTTCGGCGCCAAGAGCAGTTCGCACACCCATTTCATGGACGCGTCCGGCGGCACGCGCCAGCAACAGGTTCGCGACGTTGCTGCAGGCGATCAACAAAACCAGGGAAACCGCTCCCATGAGCATCCAGAGCAACGGCCGGACGGGGCCGACGGCCGTATCGATGAAGGGACGCACGACGGCCACCCAGCCTCTCCATTCCGGCGGGTGAAGGATGGGATCGAGACGCGCTTCGAGAGCGCTCATCTCGGCTTGCGCCTGTTTCAAACTGACTCCGGGTTTCAGGCGGCCAATGGTGACTGCGTCGCGTGCGGCAGTCCAGTCCGACTTTTGTCCGGGCGTCAATGCCGCGGGAATCCATAATTCGGTAGCGGCAATGTCACCGTCTGAATAAGGGAAATCGGCGCTATGCGGATATTGGAATCCACGCGGCATTACGCCAACAATCGAGTAGATCTCATGATTCAAATGCAGCGTCTTTCCTAGCACGTTGGGCGCGCCACCAAACTGGGAATGCCACAGCGCATCGCCGATGACTACGATGTGCTCATGACCGGGCTGATCGTCCTCGGGTTGGATGGCGCGGCCCAGCTCCGGCGCCGCTTGGAAAGTGTGGAAGAAATTGCCCGCTACCGCGGCTCCGCCGACGCGCTGGACTCTATCCGATTCAAGCATGCGGAACCTCTGCTGGTTGAACATAGTGAGATCGGAGAAGGATTGCTGGCTGGGCAGCCAGGCGTAAAAATCCGGACTATTGGGCGCCATCTCCGTCGGAATTTCCTTGAAGCGCGGATTCGGCGTCCAGATATAAACCAGGCGCTCGGGATCGCCATAGGGGAGCGAGCGGATGAGTACCGCATTGATCAAGCTGAAAACCGCTGTGGTCGCGCCGATTCCGAGCGCCATGGCGAACAATGCCACTAGCGTAAAGGCCGGCGATTTCCGAATCATACGCGTTCCATAAACCAGATCGGACGCGAGGATATGCAGGTGCTCTTTGATGGCACTGAACGCAAGGTCGGGGAGGGTGTCCAGCCACACGCGCAGCGCGGGCTCCGAGTGGAGGCGGTCCTCGAATAGCTGCTGCATCTCGGATCCGTACTCATGCCGGAACTCGGCCGGGTAGGCGATGAGCAACGCGCGATAGATCCTAACCGCGCTTCGGCGCCAGGTCATAAATCCTCGCTTGCTCCACCATCTCTGCTAATCGCGCGGCTTCCGCTTTCACAACTTTGCGGCCGAATGCCGTCAGCCGGTAGTATCGGCGCCGTTCGTCGTCATTTTGCGCATTGGGGCGGTCCCTGTCGCGCAGCTCGACGATGAGACCTTGCTCCAGCATGCGTTTGATGGAGCCATAGAGAGTGCCGGGGCTAAGCCGCATGCCGCCGCCGGTTCTTTCGGCGACGTCCTGCATGATGGCGTAGCCGTGCTGGTCGCGATCCGCGAGCGCGACCAGAATGTGGAAAACTTGCGGCGTCAGAGGCAACAGGCCGTGTGGATTTGTCACGCTTAGGATTATACCGCACGACGATATAATGTTGGACGATATAGTGGCTGCGCGGTATGCTGGCCCCATGGATGCCAACACCTGACTATAAGCCCGCGATTTGACATCTACAAAGCACCGACTCCCTTACGGTCGCGGTTCGGCTATAAATGACCGTTACCGACTGTGAAGTATTGGTCCCCTTGCTGACGCGCAGGGCTACTTTGGGTTGGGCGCTTTGCCCGAATTGTAGCCCCGTGCGTAAGCAAAGGGACAGGCGCCAGTTTCCGGACCGCGAGCGTGAGCGACCGGTGCTCTTGATGTTTGCACCGGCTACTGGCTCTCTTCCTTTCCCATGTATAGCTCGCTCACTAGCTCCCGGTTGTTTTCCAACACTCGATTCCGGCGAACTTTCATCGTGGGCGTCAGTTCGCCGGTTTCGATTGAGAAATCGCGTTCCAGAATTCTGAACTTGCGGATCTGCTCGAATGGCGCGAGCTGTTTGTTCACGCGCGCTACGGCCTTCTGGATTTCGGTGAGGACCGGCGGGGCCACAGCAACCTCACCCGGTTGACGCCCCTTGAACGGCTCCATGCCCCGCAACGTTTCGGCGTTCGCGACGTTCACGGTCATGAGCGCGGTGACGAACGGAAGCCGGTCGCCGATCAAAACCACTTGGCTGACAATGGGCTCGGCCTTGAAAAGGCCCTCAATGCGTGCCGGATAGATCTTCTTGCCGTTCGATGACACGATCAATTCTTTCTTGCGGCCGGTGATGTAGACATAGCCGCCAGAGTCGATCTCGGCGATATCGCCGGTGTACAACCAGCCGTCGCGCAGCACGGCCGCCGTGGCCGCTGGGTCCTTATAGTATCCGGCGAAGAGCGTGGCGCTTTTCACCAACAGCTCGCCATCTTCCGCCAGACGCAATTCGACGCCCGGCAGGGCGACTCCGATACTTCCGGATTTCGGGCGCTCGAGCGGGTTGAGCGTCAGGACTCCGCCTTCGGTGAGCCCGTAGCCTTCAATCAGCGGCATCCCGATGGACGCGTAGAATCGGCCCAACTCCTTGCCCAGCGGCGCCGCGCCCGAAGCCGCGATGCGCAATCGCCCTCCCAGGCGCGTGCGAATTTTAGAGAACACCAGCCGCTCGGCGAGCTTGAGCATGTTCTGCATCCACTTTGGAACCGCCTTGCCATCCTCCTTCAGCCTAGCGACTTCGGAACCGATTCCTACCGCGCCATGGAACAGATTCCTGGCCAGCCCGTTCTTCTTCTTGACCTCGGTGTTTATGCTGGCGAAGATCCGTTCCCACACGCGCGGCGGAGCCAGCAAAAAGGTCGGGCGAATGGTCTTCATTTCAACCGGCAGCTTGGCGAGGCTTTCCGAAAACCAGACCGGGACGCCCATTTCGATGGGCAACAGTTCAATCACCACCCGCTGCGCGATGTGCGCGGAGGGAAGGAAACTAATGGTGCAATCGTCGGGAGTAAGCCCGAGCGCGGCTGGTCCCATGTCGACGTTAGCTACTAGCGCGGCATGCGTAGCTAGGCCCATCTTGGGCTCGCCGGTGGCGCCGGATGTCAGGTACAGGATCGCAGGGTCTTCCGGCCGGACTTCGGCGCAAATCTTTTCGAAAATGTGTGGATGGTCCGCCGCCAACTTGCGCCCTTCGGCGCGCAAGGCTTCCAAAGTGAGCGCATTTTCGGCTTGGCCGGTCAGGACGATCCATCGCACCGGCAAGGGCGGTTCACCGGCAGCGTCAATGAGGGCTTGCATGCTTTTCGGATCTTCCACGAAAACGGCTTTCGCGTCACTAGCGCGCAGGTTGCCGATCTGATCCAGCACCGGATAGGTTGTGTACAGCGCCGCGGCGATGGAGCCATTGGCCAGGATTCCGAGATCGGCAAGATAGAATTCAGCGCGGGTCTCGGCATGGATGGCCACCACATCTCCCTTTCCGATGCCAAGCGCGCGCAGTCCACAGGCGATTTCCTGGACCGCACACTTGTAGTCGATCCACGAATAGGTGTGATACTTGCCCTTCCCGATGGGCTGGTGCAGCGCGGGAGCTTTTCCGTATCGCTCGGCGGCCTGTTCGAGAACTGCGTACATGGTGCGAGATCCCATGGGATCATTTTAGGTGATGACATGGTTGAAAGAATTGGAGGTCGCCGAGCATGCCGCACGGAAGGCGGCCGAGGTGGCGCTTCGCATGCAGCCCGGCATCACTTCGGAATCGAAGGCGGATCAATCTCCAGTGACACCGGCCGATCGCGAGTGTGAGCGGCTGATCGCGGGCATTTTGAACGATGCATTTCCAGATGATGGCATTTTGGGAGAAGAAGGGGCGCGCTCGGACTCCTGCAGTGGACGCAGATGGATTATCGATCCGATCGATGGCACGCGTGATTATCTGCGCGGCAATGCTCTCTGGGCGAATCTGATCGCGCTCGAAGTGGGAGAAGAAGTGGTGGCGGGCATCGTCAATCTGCCGATGTTGGGCAGTTTGTACAAGGCCAGCCGAAAAGGCGGGGCGTATCGTAACGATTCACCGATGCATGTGTCTTCCAAGAAGACCGTCGAAGAATCTGTGCTGTGTTACAGCCAGTTCAATCGGCCGGAGCGTGTACCGTTCAAAGCGCAGCTTCCGGATTGGATGGCGCGTTTCTGGGCGGTGCGCGATTTAGGCGGCGCGCCGGACGCGATGATGGTGGCCGCTGGACAAGCCGAGATCTGGATAGAGCCGCGCGCGGCGGCGTGGGATTTCGCGCCCCTGAAGGTGATTGTGGAAGAAGCCGGCGGCGTGTTCCTCAATTTCGATGGGGGAAACAGTATTCACGCGGGGAACGCAATGCTTTTCACGCCGGGCCTCGAAGTGGAAGTGAAGCGGTTACTCGGGTTAAGTTTCTAGTTTCCGGTTTCTGGTTTCTGGTTGGGCTTAGCCTCCTTACTGGATTTTAACTTCGTACCCCGAAACTCCACACGGGAAAGTGTGCTTACACGTTTGGAGGTCGACAAAAATGAAACGAATGATTTTGACAATGGTAACGGCGGGTTTGATTGTGGGTGTCACTGGAATTGGATTCGCGGACGAGCCCGAGGGCCGCATCCAGCAGCGTAAAGAGAACCAGCAGGCGCGCATCGGGAATGGAGTCAAGAATGGCACTCTTAGCCCCAGGGAGACCGTCAACCTGGAGAAGAAGGAAGGCGCGCTCAACCACGAGATCCATCACGACCGCGTACAGAACGGTGGCAATCTCACGAACAAAGAGAAGGCGCAGGTCAATCGGCAGCAGAACCGTCTGAGCCGGCAGATCTACAGAGACAAACACGACGGACCTGGGAAGTAACGTCGAGAAACCGGGCCGCGACTGTTTTTGCGCTCCCTTCCAGTCGCGGCTCGGAGTGGGCGGTCGAAATAGGCCGATGCTCACTTCAGGAACAGCGCCAGGCGCGCCATGGCTTCCTGGACTATCTGCTTCTCGGCCGCGTAGCAGATGCGCACCGATCCTTCGCCGCCTGTGCCAAAAGCTACACCCGGCGCGAGTCCGACATGGGTGTCCATGAGCAGGCGCTTGCAGAAATCGAACGAATCGGTGACTCCCGCAATTTTTGGGAAAAGATAGAACGCGCCGTCCGGCTTCGGTACGGTAACGCGCGGCATCTTGGCCAACGCGGCCAGGCAGAAATCGCGATTCTCCCTGAGCCTCACCAGCATCTCAGCCAGCTGATTTTCGCCCCACAGTAATGCGGTTTCCGCCGCGCGTTGGGCGAAGCTGGGCGCATGCGAAATGATGAACTCGTTGAGTTGGGTGGCACGCGCGCACAGGTCGCGGCGGGATACCAGCCAGCCGAGACGCCAGCCCGTCATGCAATACATCTTCGAAAACGATTGCACCACGATGACTGCGTCGTCGCGTGTAGCGAGTTTCAGAATGCTGGGCGCGGGCGTGGTGGGTTTAGGCCCGGTATAGTTCAACCGTTCGTAGACTTCGTCGGCCATCAGCCACAAGTTGTGGCGGCGGGTGAACTCCAGCAATTGCTTCTGCTCGTCTACGGAAGCTACCCAACCCAGCGGATTCGAGGGCGACGTGTACAGCAGCATACGCGTGCGCGGTGTGACGGCTGCTTCGAGCGCTCCGAAATCGATTTGATAACGATCGCCCACTAGCGGGTGCGCAATTTCAACGGCGGTAGCGTTGAACATCGCGACATTCGACGCTCCGTTAGGCCACGCCGGCGTTAGCACCAGTGCTTCGTCGCCCGGATCTAGCACGCAGCGAATGCCGACGTTGAGCGCCTGGACGCCCGAGGCTGTGATGACAATCTCGCCCGATGGGTCCAACTCCACGCCTTGCAGCTCCTGGTAATAACGCGCCAGGGCTTTGCGCAGCGACGGCAGTCCGGCGTTTTCGGTGTAAAACGTGAAGCCGTCGGCCATGGCCTTCTGCGCCGCGCGCTTGATGTATTCAGGCGTCGGCAAGTTTGATTCGCCGAAGTAAAGTTTCAGTACACCATCCATCCCCATGGCGATCTCGGCCAGCTCGCGGATGCGGGAGTGTGGAACGCGCAGCGCGGAGGCTGCGAGAGTGGCAGGCATGCTTTTTCTAGTTTAGATTCCTTCGAAGATTGAGGAAACGGGGGCTGAGAATCCGGGCAGGGCGATTGGATCTTCGAGCGTTTGATTCTGCTCGAATTTCTTTGAGAGGCCGCCGGCGGCGAAGATCCGAACTGAGCGAGTTCGGGGAAATGCAGCCCAGACAGATTTACCGCCGTGAGCGAGGTAGAGATCAACCTTCTCTTCCAATCTCGCTGCCGTCTCTGACGAAACTACTTCAATCGCGATTTCGGGCGCGCCGTGCAACCAGTCGGTGGTTCCGGGTGCAACGTGGCCAGGAAACACTACGCTGAGATCCGGAATTAGAGAGCTGTAATCATCGAGCTGGAACATTGTCTCGGCGAATAGCTGGCCAACGGGATTCTGCGCGAGCCAAACCACGAGGATGCGGAGCAGGTTCGCCTTGACGATTTCATGCGGAGCTTTGCCGTTTCCCATGGTGACAACTTCGCCTCCAATGAGCTCCATGCGCTCGCCCTCTAACTCGGGCAATTCGAGGAACTCTCGGACTGTCACCATCGTCGTGGTCGCGCCCATAGTTTGATTCTACTCTCTCTGGCTGGTAAACTGCCGAACTGAATGACTATCCGAACCGCTACGCCCGAAGATGCAGAGATCTGTGGGCAGATCTGTTACGACGCCTTCTGCAAAATCAGCACGGATCACAATTTCCCGCCCGATTTTCCGTCGCCCAGCGTGGCTGCGGACATTCTGCGGGGCGCATTCTCGCACCCCGGTTTCTATTGCGTAGTTGCGGAACAAGGCGGGAGGATCATCGGCAGTAACTGTCAGGACGAGCGAGATTCCGTAGCGGGCATTGGGCCGATCACCGTGGATCCAGCCGTCCAGAATGCCCGCGCCGGCCGGCAACTCATGGAGGCCGTGCTGGAAAGAGCTGCGTCGCGCAATTTCGCCGGAGTCCGCCTGGTGCAAGCTGCGTTCCACAATCGTTCTTTGTCTTTATATTCCAAGCTCGGATTCGTGGCGCGCGAGCCGCTTTCGGTGATGCAGGGGCCGGCGATCGGAAAGCTGGCGGGAGGCTGCTCCGTGCGTCCAGCGCAGCTATCAGATTTGGAAGAGTGCAATCGCGTATGCCTGAATGTTCACGGTCATGCACGCGGTGGACAACTGAAGGACGCGATCAACCATGGGACCGCAACGGTTGTAGAACGCAATGGAAAGATCTCGGGATACGCGACAGCGCTGGCCTTCTCTGGACACGCCGTAACGGAAACGAACCTAGACCTTCAAGCGCTGATCAGCTCCGCGGCAAGTTTCGGCGGACCCGGAATTTTGGTGCCGACTCGCAATGCGGAATTATTTCGCTGGTGCCTCGATAACGGCTTGCGCGTAATGCAGCCGATGACGCTGATGACTATGGGGTTGTATAACGAACCGGCGGGCGCGTACCTGCCATCTATCCTCTACTAGCGCCGACCGGCAAGCCGAGACGAACAGGCGCGGCCAGGCTACTGAAGCGCGGCCTGATTCTGGTTCCACCAGTTGATCCAAAACTGGACCACCTGACTGCCAGGCGTTTCCGGCGAAGCGAAGTTGGAAGCGGTGTCGGCGGTGCTATAGGGACCGTTGTTCGCGCACTGAAGGTACTCCATCGATACGACGTTGGCGGGAGTCTCCGCTGGACACACGTTCGCGAAGGAGCTGAGCCCAAAGACGCCCCTGGCCTGCTCGATTAGGTCCGAGCTCGTGAGCAGGGATGCCAGGAACGGCAGGGAAGCCTGGCTGTGAATAGACGAGATGGCGTGGATCGCTGCCTCCCTCATTTCGGGTGAGAGCGACGCCAACTGCACCAACTGCTGTATAGAGGCTGGCGACGGATCGCGGAAGGATTCGCGGATGGCGGCGACAAGCTGGTGCCGGTGACGATTGCTGCTGATGGAAGGCCACAGGCCGCTCACCGAACCGATCGCGCTGAGTTGGACGGGGATCAGCCCCGCCAAGCCGGCGATTTGAAAGTCCGGATTAGAAGAAGCCGCGAATCTGTTCGCGACGAACTGCAGGGTTGAGCTCTGCGCGCCTTGCGCGGCTCCAATGGCTATTGCGGGATTGAATCCGTCCGCTTCCACGCCCGCAGCAAGTTCGAACAGCAGAGTGTCTGCTAAGGGGGCGTTCTGGGCCTGGGCCTGATAAGCGGCCGGCAGGGCCGCCACCGCGGGCCAAAACATACTTACAAACATGCCGTCAGGGCCGTTAATGGGCTGGACGTCCCAGTCGGCAGATGCGGCTGGTGGCTGCAGACACCAAATTCCAACGGTGGTGGCGGTGACCGTGATCGTCGGAGGCACTCCGATTAGGATGCCGCCTCTCGTCCAGTTGTGAGAGACATTCACGGTTCCTGGCGCCGAACCCTTAAGGACCCGCTGGATAGAGAGGTCGAACGAGACGCTGGAGGCGGTCTCGTTTCGTGATGTCAATGTCCCCACGGCCACCACAGGGCAGCCGGCGGCCATATAGGCAACGTCAGCCCCACGACCCACCACCGTGTAAAGCGGGAGCAGAGAAGCTCCCAGGCATACAGAAATGAAGAATTGTTTGGTCATCGTTCTCTCCTTATTAAGGCGCCCTGTTAAGCGGGGTCTTGTTAGCGCATACTGTGGCCGGGTACGCAGGGGGTTGGGTGTTCGATTGAGCGCCGTTGTTCGTGTTGAGGGTAACGGCGTTCGCCTGCGTGCAGAGTCCGCGCCCGTTTGTGGCGCTGCTTCCTATAAAGTAATTCTGAGTTTCGGTGAATACTGCGGCGCCTCCGCTTCCGGAGGAGGTCTGAGGGGGGCTCACGGAGGGCGGGCTTGGCCCACATATCCAGTACCAATCCGGGAACGTATACTGGCTGTTCCATAGCGCCGTGGTCCATTTCGATTGCGCGGGGTTGCCCAGGGCACTGGTCCAGCCTCCGGTGCCGAGGTACAGCTGGTTAAAGAGGACCTCGTTTGTACCAACCGCCGTCATGTAATTGCCGAACAGATCCTCCGTTTGAACGTTGTAAAGCGTTATGTACCCAGCAAATAGCCCTTGCCGGGGTAGAACGCGTTGCAGTCGCAGCTCCCGCCGCTGCAATACTGCCCCTCATCCGCAGCGTTATTGGAGTACGGCATGTTGATGAACATGGGAAACGAAGCAGATTTTACGCCGTCCCAGGTTACAGTTACCGAGATGTTATAGGTTGGGGGTGGCAACTGGCGCGTAGTAAAGCTGGGGCCAGTAGCTTGGGCGGTATAGTACGACGTTTTGTTAGTAAATTGCTGCGGGGCCAACTGAAGGAGCGAAGGCTGGTTCGTGCTCCAGGTGATTGTGGGATTTGGATTGGTGTCTGTTGGATCAGTTGCCTGAAGAGTTTGGAAAGTGAGGTAGCCGCTGGGCACGGTCCCCGTTATACCGGGACCGAAATACCATATAGACGCCGAGGTAGCGCCGTTGGATAGAGTGATTTTCGGTTGCGCGAACAACGGCACGGCGCCAACGAGCAGCAAGATAAAGGCGGCGCTGCTCACAAATCGCATGCATATTAGACGCATTTCAATAATTTCTCCTTTTAGGTAAAGGCACTGCCGGAAGGGCTATCAGGATAAAAAGCCTGCCCCTCCTGAACTCGGCCCGTCGATCTAAGGCAATCGGGGCATCTAGTACCGGGACAGTAGGCTGGATTAGTACTGCCTTAACCCTGCTCTACATTCCGGTCTCTGTCAAGACAATAGCGCATGTTGGACGGGCAATAATCTTCATCTTGTTGGCAAACGCACACATTATTATTAGAAAATAGCTCTATTGGATCGCCCGGGTGTGCACTCGTTGCGGAATTAACGTAGATTACCGCGCAATTCTCGAATTATTTGACCGGATATAACCACAGAGGCGAATCGGTCACCGCCGCCGGCCCTTGGCGGCGACCAGCTCTTCAATCTGGACCAACTCGGTGGGATAGTCGCGCGTATAGCAGGCGTAGCAGTATTGTTTGTCGTTGTCCGCGACGGCGCGACGTAGCGAATCGAGCGAGAGATACGAGAGTGAATCGGCTTCCACGAATTCACGGATCTCATCGATGGAATGATTGGCCGCGATCAGCTCATTCTCGCGCGGGGTGTCGACGCCGTAGAAGCATGGGGAAATCGTAGGTGGGCATGAAATGCGCATATGCACTTCCGTGGCCCCGGCATTGCGCACCATGCGGACAATCTTGCGGCTGGTGGTTCCACGCACCAGCGAATCGTCCACCAGGATCACGCGCTTGCCTTCCAGCAGATGCCGCACCGGATTCAATTTCAACTTCACGCCGAAGTCGCGAATAGCCTGCGACGGTTCAATAAACGTGCGGCCCACATAATGATTGCGGATCAGAGCCTGCCGGAAAGGGATGCCGGATTCAGCGGCATAACCGATAGCGGCGGCGACTCCGGAATCGGGCACCGGAACCACCACATCGGCATCCACGCCGGATTCCTGGGCGAGCAGCCGGCCCAGGTTCTCGCGCGATTCCTGCACCGGACGCCCGAACACGATGGAATCCGGCCGCGAGAAATAGACGTGCTCGAAGACGCATTGCGCGTGCGGACCCTCGGGAGCGAAACGCTCACGCGTCATGCCCTCGGGACCGATGCACACCATCTCGCCGGGCTCGACATCGTTGATATAATCCGCGTTGATTAAATCGAAGGCGCAGGTTTCCGAGGCGAAGACATACGCTTTACCGTGGTCCGTCTGCAATTCGCCAAAAGCGAGTGGACGGAAGCCGTACGGATCGCGCGCCACAATCACACGGTCGCGCGCCAGAAAGACTAGCGAAAATGCGCCCTCCAGTTGCAATAGG
>DASYNU010000289.1:0-2465 GCA_036008345.1 Bryobacteraceae bacterium | reverse complement strand
GGCGACGCGAACGCGCCGAAATTCATGATGTGGCAATCGCCGCAGGCCTGGACCCGGAGCCCGGTGGTAGGCATCTGCGCCAAATCGAATGCCATCAGGGCCGCAGCACCGCGCAGGAAAGCAAACGGCGACTGCCGCATTCGCGCGTAACGAATCGGAAGCAAGCCGGGAATTCGTCCCGCATCGGATTCAATCAGTAGCTCGATCGGATCAGGCCGATTCGCGGGCGCCTTCCAGCCCCGATGACTCTTGCGCGGCACCTTCTCGCGAAGCCGGCGACCAGCTTTTACGCGTTGGGCAATAGAAGCGTGACTCAACCTTCCCATCAAGATCGACCCCCACCCGCATCTTAGGAACGCTCTCTCGACGCCAGCAACCGACTGCACGCTTGGTTTGTTTATAGCGAACAGCCTCGCGAACCCATTCGGCGCGGTGATCGGGCCCTAACGTACCGTGGGTCCGGGGATGATTACACCGCCGCATCTTGTGCTACACGCGGCATCGCGAGATAACCGCTAAGCCAATCCAAATAAAAGGGGAACCGAAAATGCCGACCGATCAGGAGATGATGGCGCTAGCTGCGATCACTTATCGCGGATTCAATGTCGTACTACCCGAAAAGCTCAAGCGTGCCCATTTGCGCCGAGCGATGGAGAATTCCTTGGCCGACCTTTCAGAGGTCATCGGCGAATGGCAAATCGTATGGGGTCCGGCGAGCTTCAGTCCCGTGGCAATCGGGTTGGACGACGCGCTGATGTACGTCGCGCAAAGCGCCGACGAACGGTACCTCGCGATTGCTATTCGCGGAACCAACCCGATCTCTCCGCTTGATTGGTTGTTCGAGGATCTTATGGTCACCCAGGTTCCGTGGGAATACCCCAAGCCCGCGGGGATTCCAGACGCCAAGATCTCCACCAGTAGTAAGCTCGGGCTCGGGATCTTGCAGCGTCTACGCTGGGATGAAGCCGAAGTAAAGGCAGTGGCGCTTCCTGCCCTAACGACGCCGGCTTCGCTCGACAATTTGTATGAAACGGAATGCGCGCGACTGTCATCGATCGCGCCGACGGCTATCCTCGAAACGATTATTTCAAAACTTCGGCTCCCGAACATCGTGAATCTCGATCGCCTCAATCTGCTGCCAAAAGTCCCCGATACTCAGCCGCCAGGTGGAACGGACTTGAAGGGCTTCCTGCGGAGTTACCTTTCGACTCATCCCGAGGCTGAAATATGCGTAACCGGACACAGCAAGGGCGGCGCGATGAGCCCGACGCTCGCACTCTGGCTCGCCGACACTCGTGATACACCAAACGAAGCGGATCGATGGACTTCGGATCCGGAAACGCCGGTGCATGCCTGGTCGTTCGCCGGGCCGACCGCCGGAAACCAGCAATTCGCTGCACACTCCGACAAGATCCTGCCGGACTGTCATCGCATCTGGAACAGACGCGATATCGTTCCATATGCGTTCGTCGCCGATGACCTAGCAATGGTCTCGGCGCAATATAGTTTGAATCCCGCCGTACAATTTGTTTTTGACACTCTGGTGGGGCTTGTCGTTGCCGAAGTGACCCCGCTGTACTACACGCAAATTTGCGGTGACGGGGAACCTTTCAGCGCCGCTCTGGTTCCCGATCTTCCCCTGCCGCTGCAGCTGGTCCATCAACATTTGGACAGCTACCTGAAACAGCAAGACCTCATCGACAGAATCAGTGCGGCTACTTTGTTCGCTCCCGTGCTCTGAGACTGACGGAGACACCGTGCGTCGGTAATTTTGGATTCTTCCGGCTAGGGAGAGGGGGTGGCGCTGCCCAAGGACCTGCGTAACGTCAGGATTTCCGCGATTCTGCCGCCCCGAGCTATACACGCCGGCCGCAATCCTATAGTTACAACGTGATTCTAGACAGCTACACAAATTGTAGGGGGAATACGCAAGCGTGAACCAGGCGCAGTCTTCGAGAGCGCGAGACTGGATGTCGACGTCGCGTAGCGCCCTGATCCTGATCATGCTGCTGACGGTTTCCTCGGTGGCATGGGGTGCCAACAACAATCCGAATCTCGTGGGCGGTCCCAACGCGCTGCCGCGTCGCCAGCTCGGACCCGCCAGCGCGGCGGCTCCGGCCGGCGCCCACCTCACTTATTATGGCGGCCGGGTCGTCTCCAACATGCAGGTCATCCAGGTGCTTTGGGGGACTGGCAGCGCCGGCAGTGGCAACGGCCAATTCCTGACGCAGGTCCGCAATACCACCACGCCCAGTATGGCGACCTTTTACCAGCAGGTGCTGAACAGCGCCTACGTGGACTGGCTGACCGAGTACAATACCGACATCATAGACTTCGGCGGGAGCGAGGGGACCAATCAGAGCATTGGCCACGGCGTCTTTGTGGAACAGGTCGCCATCACGCCCTCCAACACCTCTAATCCGATCGATGACTCCGCCATCCAGACAGAGCTGGTGAACCAGATT
>DASYNU010000288.1:0-35199 GCA_036008345.1 Bryobacteraceae bacterium | reverse complement strand
GATTCGAGTTCACCCCTATTCCGCCGGTGGCGCAAGGTGGACTAGAAAGAATCGACCCGATCACTGGACGGGTCAGAAACGCCCAGCCAAAGCAGCAGATTGCTATTCATGCGCACAGCGGGCCATGGCGGGTGCAGCCCTGGCCGCCGTACCTAGGATCGTGACGGAGATCGATGCTGTCGCGCCCGCACATACTCGCATCTACCGCATCATGGTCAATGCTGTTGCTGTACTTTGTGTTGACCGGATGCCACTCTTCATCAAGAAATTCAGCTCCGACAGTTGCTTTCAACAACGTTGCCGCCGCATATCAGGAGAGTCCCTACAAGGCAGACATAACCGAACATGACTACAAGACAGACATAATCGATGGCCGTGTCATAGGGGCTCGACCCGGGCAGCGAATCGTGTTGTATGCAAGGACAGATGGGCGATGGGGCCTGTGCCAGCAATCCTATCAGCCGTTCGCCAAAGTCGAAAGTGACGGCCGGTGGAAAGCATCAGTCCACCTGGGAATACAATACGCCGCTTTGTTGGTTGAACCAACCTATGATCCGCATGAACAAACTGAATCGTTGCCGACCGTCGGCAACGGCGTGGTGGCGCTGGCAGTGGTTAACGGAAAAGGGCCGGCGCCCGTGCTCCCGTCGCCGAAGATACTGAACTTTAGCGGTTACGAGTGGACCACCAGCGCCGGACCAATTTTTCGCGCTGGGTCAAGAAACTTTTTCGATCCCGCGAACGTTTGGACGGACGAAGGACATGCACTGCATCTTCGCATTTCTGGAAGCCCGGGAAAGTGGGCTGCGGCGGAGGTGAAGCTCACTCGCAGCCTGGGATACGGGACCTACAGGTTCCAGCTGCGCGATGTCTCTCAGCTCGAACCTTCCGCTGTTCTAACGCTAATCACCTGGGACGGCGTCGGTTCAGAGAGCACCCGGCGCGAGTTGGACGTTGAGCTTGGCCGTTGGGGATACCTTGAGAATACCAACGTGAATTATGTCGTCCAGCCTTACTACGTTCCAGCTAACTTTGTTGCCTTTCGGGCGCCCCCCGGTGCGTACACACATTCCCTCCGCTGGGAACCGGGCAGAGTAACGTTTTCGACGGTAGCAGGATCGGGCCATACTACCGGCGGTCGTGTCATTAACCAGAACGTGTTTACCTCCGGTGTGCCTTCTCCGGGGGGCGAATCGGTGCGCATCGCCTTGTTTGTATTTCATCAAGGCCATATCCCCCTAAAAAACGAAAACGAAGTCATAGTCGATAGATTCGAGTATCTCCCGTGATCTGTTGGTTGAAGCAAACTCGATGGATTCTTATTGGAATCGTGGCAGCATGCCTGGTCACCGATGCACCTGCACTCGATCCTGATCCTCTGCCTTCGCAGTACGCCCGCGAACCATGGACCACCGAAACCAGGTTTCCCGGCGGCGCGGTCAACGGCATCGCGCAAACCCCGGATGGATACCTCTGGATTGGAACTGACAGAGGCCTGCTACGTTTCGACGGCTTTAATTTCAGGCCTGTCTCTTTTGCTCCCATCGCCACCGCTTCGAACGTTCCCATACTGCAACTGCTTACCGACGCCGGCGGAAAACTGTGGATCCGTCCACAGGGGGCCTTTCTCATACGCCAAAAAAATCGCGAGTTTGAGAGCGTCCCATACGGCTTACCCGCAATCACCGCCCTGTCAATAGACAGCCACGGCGGAGTACTGGTATCCGACGTCGAGCAAGGCACTTTTCGTTTCACGGCACACGAAGTTAAGAAATTGGGACCCTCTTCACCGCCAGTAATCTCCATGGCCGAAACAGCCGGCGGCAAGATCTGGATGGGCACGCTCGGCGATGGCCTCCTTTTTCTTAACGGCGGACGAGCTACCCAGGTGAACGCAGGATTGCCCGACCGAAAGATCAATTGTCTGCTGGCAATCGGTAGTGACGAGTTGTGGGTCGGCACCGGCACAGGCTTGTATCGCGGAGACGGCAAAGACTTTCGTCGGGTCGAATTGCCGCCGTTCCTCGGTATGCTCCAGGTTTTGAGCCTCCTCCGCGATCGTTACTCGAATATTTGGGCGGGTACCACGCGCGGGCTACTGCGCATCAACGCAACGGGAATTTCGTTCTCCGAAGAGAATGAGCTTCGCGGGGACGGCGGGATTAACGTTATGTTCGAGGACCGCGAAGGAAATCTCTGGATCGGAGGTGGGCGCGGGCTAGGACGCATTCGGGACAGTGCGTTCGTAACTTATTCATCTGTTAGCGATCGCCGTTTCGAACACAATGGCTCTGTATATGTCGACCCAGAAGGCCGCACCTGGTTGGCTCCCGCCCAAGGTGGGCTGTATGTTCTACAGAATGGACGCGTTCAACCCGTTACGTCGATACCACCAAATGACGTCGTCTACTCCATCACTGGACGAGCAGATGTGGTGTGGGTCGGACGTCAACGCGGGGGACTGACCCGTTTACGATTTCGCAACGGTGCGATCGCGAGCCAGAGTTATACAGAGGCCGACGGACTGGCCCAAAACAGTGCCTATGCTGTCTATGAGAGCCGCGATGGCTCTGTGTGGGCCGGCACGCTAAACGGTGGCGTCAGCAAATTCAAAGATGGGCACTTCACCACTTACACCACCACCAACGGCCTCGCTTCGAACACCGTGTTGTCCGTCCTCGAAACTCGCGATGGTGCAATCTGGTTTGCCACACCTGGCGGGCTGAGTTCTTTTTCAAACGGCCAATGGAGAACCTATACCACGGTAGAGGGTTTGCCTTCGCCAGAGGTGAACTGCCTTTTCGAGGATTCATTCGGAACTCTCTGGAGTGGAACGTCTGCTGGCCTTGCCTTTTTTGCCTCTAAACGCTTTCAAGCTCCTCATGAATCGCCTGACGTTTTGCGCGAACAAATAGTCGGAATGGCGGAGGACAAGAGCGGAAGGTTTTGGATCGCGACCTCGGAGCATGTTTTGCGCGTTCCGCGCGACAAACTGCTAAGCGGTGTCGTGCAGGCGGTCGATGTTCGCGAGTATGACCAGGCCGACGGTCTAGAGAGCACTGAAGGAGTGAGACGGAGCCGGTCGGTGGTCACGGATTCCGCGGGCAGGATCTGGTTTTCACTCAGCAGGGGCTTGTCGGTTGTCAATCCGTCCCAGATCAATGACAATTCAGTTCCAGCGCTGCCTCACATTGAGGCAATCACCGCCGATAACAACCCCGTAAACCTCGCCGGCTCCGTTCGAATTCCTCCATTTCCCAGGCGAATCACTATTGAGTACACCGGGCTGAGCCTCGCGGTGCCCGGGCGGATTCGCTTTCGATATTTTCTCGAAGATTTCGACAATAGCTGGACGCAGCCAGTGGCGGAGCGAGAAGCCGTTTACACGAACCTTGGGCCCGGCTCCTATCGATTTCGGCTGGTCGCCAGCAACAGCCAGGGGCTGTGGAACGGGCCAGAAACTGCGATCGTTTTGAACGTCGCCCCGGCTTACTATCAAACTTACTGGTTCCGTTTGTCGTGCATTGCCGCTTTCCTCGGAATGCTCGCCGTGGCCTATCGAGTACGGCTGCGGCAGCTGTCGCGGGAGTTCAATTCGCGCTTGGAAGGGCGCGTGGACGAGCGCTTGCGCGTCGCCCGCGATCTGCACGACACGCTGCTGCAGAGTTTCCATGGGCTGCTGCCACGTCTTCAGGCCGCCGTCAACCTGCTCCCTGGACGCGCCTCGGACGCGCGGCATGTACTGGAGGCCGCGGTCGACGATGCCGCTCACGCTATCACCGAGGCGCGGGACGCGGTTCAGGATATGCGGTCGTCCGCTACCACCGAGAATGATTTGGCCAAGGCAGTGGAAGCCATGGGTCGGGAGCTGGCCGCACACCAAAGAGATGCCACCGGGGACGCGCCGGCTTTTTCCTTGGAAGTAGAGGGCGCCGCGCAAGACCTGCATCCGATCCTGCGGGACGAGATCTACCGGATTGCGAGCGAAGGGTTGCGCAACGCGTTCCACCATGCCCAGGCGCGGGGAATCGAAGTTGAAATCCGGTACGATCCGCGGCGGCTTCGCGTCCGGCTGCGGGATGATGGAATCGGTATCGCCGCGGATGTGCTCCGTCAGGAAGGCCGCGAAGGACATTTCGGTCTTAAGGGCATGCGCGAGCGCGCAAAGGGTATCGGGGGAAAACTGGAGATCTGGAGCCAGCCAGGGGCCGGCACGGAGGTCGAGTTGATTGTCCCCGCGTCGGTGGCTTATGCGGGGCAGGCAGGCCGCCGTTCTTGGCTGTCTAAGAGCAAGGTGGGGACGAATTCATGACCGGCGAACGCGTGAGTGACGATCTGTCTCCAATTCGCGTGCTGGCGGTGGATGACCATCAACTGATTCGCGTAGGCATCGCGACGCTGCTTCTTCCGGAATCGGACATGCAGCTGGTGGGTGAAGCGTCCAACGGCCGTGAAGCCATTGTCAAATTTCGGGAATGCCGTCCCGACGTTACGCTGATGGACTTACAGATGCCCGAAATGAGCGGCTTTGACGCGATCATCGCGATTCGCGATGAATTTCCGGGAGCGCGAATCATTGTCCTTACGACGTACGCCGGCGACGCACAGGCGCTGCGCGCGATGAAGGCGGGCGCTCAGGGTTACCTGCTCAAAAACCTCCTGCATAAGGAATTGTTGCAAACCATCCGCGCGGTCCACGCCGGGCGCAAGGCCATGACTCCCGATGTCGCCGCCCAACTGGCCGAACATAGCGGCGAGGAATTCTTGACGCCGAAGGAGATCGACGTGCTTCATCTGATCGCCGCCGGCAATGCCAACAAGGAAATCGCTGCGCAGCTGTCCATCACCGAGGAAACGGTAAAGAGCCGAGTCAAGAACATCCTGGACAAACTTGGCGCCAACGACCGGACCCATGCCGTCACTATTGGTGTGAAGCGTGGCTTTATCGAACTGTAAATCACTCCAACGAGTGATCAACTAGCCTACCTTTGGGGGTTTCTAGACCTGCTCGCGCTGCATAAGCTTGAATAGGGAACTTGTGTTTTGCAGCGTTTATATTCAACTTTCGCGCGCGGCTGGCCCGGGGTGGGCCTGTTGTGCCTCCGGCTGGTTGGTGCAGCCGCCGCTCTGCATTATGCCTTGGGTTCAAGGCATCTTTTCGTAGGCGCCGTGACTGAAGGAGCTGCTGGATTGCTCCTTTGCGCTGGTCTTTGGACACCCATCGCGGGTGCGGTTTTGGCTGCTCTCGCACTCTGGTCCCTAGTCTCCTTTACTACCGGCGATCCCTGGTCCCAAATCCTGTTAGCCACCATGGCGGCCGCGCTGGCTATGCTCGGCCCCGGGGCCTGGTCGATGGATGCCCGCCTGTTCGGAAGAAAGCGCCTGATTCGCGAGCCGTAGGTATTTCTTAGTACCCCCATAGAGTGAATCTCGTTTCGCCTATTCAGTTACCAGGTCAACCCGATCTGGGGATGTTGTTCGGCATCCACGAGCGCACAATCACTACAGCAGACGGAAGAGCGGCCCAGGGAAGACGGCTCTTCCGGGAAAGGATAAGCATCGTGGCGTCAGTTGCTAATAGTTTTCAGCCCGTGTTCTCAGCTCCTGCGAAAACGGAGCAGCATGGTTAGGGAAATTCAGCAACAGTCGAACGGCTCGATCCAATCCGAGGCGGATTCACGGAATTCGCGGAATCCGCGTGATTCACGGACACCTGGACTGCCGTCGGTCGCCTTTTGCCTTTGTTTTCTTAACTTATAGATGGAAGGAGTCTTGCTTTCTCCCAGATCGATCGCGAGATGCACGACATTCGCTGCAACCGGAGGGAAGAACAATGAAGAGTCGAAAACGGTATTCCTTCCGGCTGAGTTCAGAGCGTTGCTCAACATGCGAGGACTTGCGCCGGCCAAAGTCCCGCATCAAGGCTGCCCTCCGCAATGCGCGAAATGTCTCGGCGGCCTAGCGGTCTGAGAAAGGAGTCATGAAATGAAGAATTTAGCGGTCATCAAAAAAGGAATTAGCTCACGGATTCCAGAGGGCCAGACGGGACTAGCATTGCTAGATGCCACAGTGACCGGAACGAAAGCGAAGGATCTTGAGACCAAACTTCAACGCCTCGTCATAGGGCAAGAAGAGGCAATTAACGAGATCGTTTGGACTTATCAGACTTACCTCGCCGGGCTTTCACCGGACGGCCGGCCGATTGGAAACTTCTTGTTCCTTGGGCCCACGGGTACGGGGAAGACACGCGCCGTGGAGGCGACAGCCGAGGCGCTTCTCGGCAATCCGCGGGCTGTCATTAAGATCGATTGCGGCGAGTTTCAGCACAGTCATGAAATCGCCAAGCTAATCGGCTCTCCTCCGGGTTATCTTGGCCATAGAGAAACGCACGCTCTGCTCTCCCAGGAAGCGCTCAATCGATATCACACGGAAAACATGAAGCTCACATTCGTCCTCTTTGATGAAATCGAGAAGGCGAGTGACGCACTCTGGAATTTGCTGCTCGGGATACTGGACAAAGCCACGCTGACGTTGGGCGATAACCGCAAAGTGGACTTTTCGAACGCGTTAATTTTCATGACAAGCAATATCGGCGCTTCTGAGATGAGTTCGCTCGTCAGTCCGAAGCTAGGTTTCCAGAAGCTGGGTTTCCAGAAGCCAGGTTTCCAGAATCCAGGTTTCAATGCCTCCACGCCGGAGGACAGTAATTGCTCACTTACACTGGCAGCTAAACTGTCGCGCACCGGTATGGAAGCAGCGCGCCGGAAGTTCACGCCGGAGTTTCTCAATCGTCTGGACAATGTTGTCGTGTTCAGGTCTTTGGGCAATGAGGAACTAAACAGAATCATTGATATCGAGCTCGAACGCGTGCAACAGCGCGTCCAGACGGCTAGCGCCGGTAAGCCTTTTCTTATAAATGTGACAGGTAGTGCCAGGAAGTTCCTTCTGATCGAGGGTATCGACCTCAGGTATGGCGCTCGCCCCCTGAAGCGCGCCATCGAACGGCTGCTCGTCAATCCACTCTCGAATCTGATGGCAAGTGGCCAGATTCGCCAGCATGATAAGATTCGCGTCACGCATAACGGCGAATCTCCGTCCTTAACTTTCTTCCGCGAAACAGACGCCAGGGAGACTTGGAAAACCAATGGCGCTATGGCGGCGTGAGGCTCTGCAGATCTATAGAAGGAATGGAAGGATTGAGCCCAAAGCCCACAATGACAACGAACTGCAGAATTGATCGAGTCGTTAGCTCTGAAGATCTCGTGGTGTTGTTCGTCAGCGGCTGTGTTACGGGGGAACATGTCGACATGCTTCGGGGCGTACTGGAACCGGAATCGGGCGGCTTCGCCATCGATCTCAAAAACGTTCTTCTGGTCGACAGAGAAGCCGTGAAACTCCTTGCTCTCAGCGAGGCCAACGGAACGGAACTCAGGAATTGTCCGCCCTATATCCGTGAATGGGTCAAGCGGGAAAGGGCGGAGACGCTAGAAGGAAGGAAGGACACCGAAGATGCATAATACGAACCGTGGCGGCCCGGACCGTCATTCGGGCCATGGTGGGCCGAAGGTGGCAACAAAGAGAACCGCAGCCATCTCTGGTCTTCCGAAAAATGTCATGCAGACGTCATGCCCGCGACGCACCAGGGGAGCCTTGCGATGAGCGGGTCCTCGCTTTGTCTGGTTAATCCTTTGCATTCTCGCGCCATACCGGATCGCGCATCCAACCATTTCACAGATGCTGCTCGCAGCCGGGCGAGTAAGGGAATCAACGGAGATCCGAACGGGGAAACGTTCGACTTTTCGGACGAGATTCCGTCGACGTCCATGTTCGAGGAGATCGTCGGTTCTTCGGACGCCATCCGCCGCGTGACCGCGCAGGTGATGAGAGTTGCTCCGAGCGATGCCACGGTTCTGATCAGCGGTGAGAGTGGTACAGGAAAGGAGTTGATCGCTCGCGCGATTCACACGAGGTCGCGTAGATCCCGGACGGTTTTTAGCAAGATGAATTGCGCTGTCACTCCAACGTCGCTGATGGCGGCCGAACTCTTCGGCTACGAGAGAGGCGCCTTCACTGGTGCCAATCAGCGGCATGCCGGGCGCTTCGAAGTCGCGAACCACGGGACGATTTTTCTTGACGAGATCGGTGACATGCCGGGCGAAACCCAGGTCGCCTTGTTGCGGGTGCTTCAGGAACGCGAGTTCGAACGCGTGGGAGGCACCCAAAGCATCCCAGTCGATGTACGTATAGTTGCAGCCACCAACTGCGATCTGCCATCGGCAGTTCGTTCCGGCAAGTTTCGTCTGGACCTGTTCTACCGGTTGAACGTCTTTCCAATCCATGTCCCGCCTCTTCGCGAGCGCCCGGAAGATATTCTTTTGCTGGCGAAGTATTTCATCCAAAGCTACGCCGCTAAACAGGGCAAGAGGATTCGAAGGGTAGAAAAGCGGACAGGGGAGCTTCTCGAGGGCTATCACTGGCCTGGCAACATCCGGGAGCTTCAAAATGTCATCGAACGAGCCATGATCCTCTGCGACTCGGACACGTTCTTTGTGGAAGAGGCGTGGTTGCAGCCGGAAGCTGGGCCTAGGGTCGGCCTGCAGCCGTCTCTGATTAACCAGGAACGAGAACTCATCGAAGCGGCGCTTGGGGAAACCCGCGGCCGCGTTTCGGGTCCGGATGGAGCTGCCAGAAGGCTGGGAGTTCCGAGGACGACACTGGAATACAAGATCAAGAACTTGCGCATTGACAAATACCGGTACCGGGTGGAAACTCGCGAGCTGTTAACTAAGTAGTGATCAAATAGCCCAAGCTTAAGGCGGCTTTCGCTCTGAGCCCCCATGATAACCATCCACGACGCGGTACCCAGCCGCCATCGTGGCGTCCCCACAAGGATTCGGTCGGCGTGATTAGAGGTTGGTTCCAATTCTACTTCTAGAAAAGAAGCATAGTCTTGTCTCAAAACAACGGTCATCTAAAGCGTAGTGAGAACGGTCTACTGACGCCCGACAATTGCGTCGTCGCGTTCATCGGCCACCAGGCATAAATGCTCTTTGGAGCCTCTCAATTGGCGATCGAATCACTCCGAAATGGCAGGTCCGTGTCTCAGTTCGGGAGGTTGAGCTTCTTCAACAACGCGGCATATCGCGGGTCGTTGTGCAAGCTCTTCAGTAGAGGCTCCAGTTTTGTCCACATCAGACTAGGATCACGTTGAGCATAAGCTCGGTCCAGCCACTCGAACGCTTCGTCGGTCTGGTTCCGGAAAGCATAAATCGAGGCGATCTCGAACGCATTACTTGCATGGTATTTCATCATTAATTCCCGCAATTCGGCGTCCGACTCATTTTTCCGGCCAAGCGCGTGATACGTAAGCGCATACAGATACGCACGGTAGGGAGCGTAGTGTACGTGCTCGATTTCAGGCAAAACATCTTGCGGCCGCCCCTGCAGCAGATAGATTTGGCTTAACAGGATCCAGCTGGACGCATCATCGGAGTTCATTTCAAGAGCCTTCTTGCTATCCGCTGCGGACTGGTCTAGCCGCCCCATAGAAAACTCGGTCTGAGCAAAGGACGCCCAACTACCTGCATTCAGCGGATCCAAGTCAATGGCTTGGCGGTGCAATTGAAGGGCTTCGTCAAAGCGGCCGAAGCAGACTGCCGAGAAAGCCGCCAAACTTACATGCTCGGGATTCCCCGGTTCGAGAGCAACCGCCCGCTGGAAGGACGCGTGCGCTCCAGCCAAATCATAGTCGACCTCCAGCTTAATCCGTGCCATTTGGACATGGGCCTCCGCCAGGCTCGGGTTCAGCGATAAAGCTCGTTCAACCGCTTCCCGCGCATGCTGGCGACCCTCTTCCATAGGGATTAGACCTTCGTTGGCCTGCCAGATGCGTGCCCGAGCCAGCCATGCCCAAGCTAATGCATAGGAGGGATCAAGCTGGGTTGCTCGTTCGAAATACTTTACAGCCATCTCCGCATCTTTGTCGGTGCTCCCCTGAAAGAAGTGGTACCCATGCAAGTAGGCATCGAAGGCTTCTGGATTGACTGGGCGCGATCGTGTCAAGTTTTCTTGTTGCGACGTCAAACGTACCCGCATCTCCCGGGCTACAGCCTTGGCAACATCGTCTTCGACAGTAAGAGTGTCTTTCGTCGGATAGTCGTAATCCTGTGACCACAGGTGAGTTTGGTCCTTCACCTGAATCAGCTGAGCGGTAAGGCGTAGATGATCTCCGTTTTCGCGGAGGCTGTTTTCCAGTACATACTGCACGGAAAGATCGCGTCCAATCTGGTCCAGGCGTACGTCCTTATGCTTGTATCCCATTACGGACGTTCGTGCGATCACACCTAACTGTTCCGGGTTAAGCCGACCCAACTGTGAAATCGTTTCCTCGGTCAGACCGTCCGCCAGATATTCTTTATTGGGGTCGCCCGTGAAATTTTGGAACGGCAGCACGGCGAGCCTGATTCTGCCCGACCTTGTCGATCCTGTTGCCCGAAAGTGTCGCCAAGAAATGTAGCCCGTAGCCGCCAAAATGACAGCAGACGCGACCAGGAGTGCAGTTTTCCACCAGTCAGGCTTGATCCGCCGTTGAACTCTCGCCGCCTCCTCGCTCATTTTGCCCGCAGACTGCTCGCGCTGCTCTGGGTCCTTCTCCAAAGCGGTTTCTGGCACGGACTCGGGGTACTCTATTGGGACCATCAATCGATAGCCACGCCGCGCCAAGGTCTCGATGTACCGGGGATTATCTGCGGAATCCCCCAGCGCACGCCGCAGGCTCTTGATGGTTGCGTTAATACTGTGGTCGAAATCTACAGCCGTGTCATTGGCCCACAGCCTGCTCTTGATTTCCTCGCGGGTGACGATCTTTCCACTATGCGCCACCAGTAGCTGCAGGACCTGTAATACCTGCTCCCTCAGAAGAATAGCTTTGGCCGTGGGTACTTCAAGTGAGTGCAGCTCTCCAGACTTGAGGTCAAGTTCGAACATACCCAACCGGACGCGGCCTGAAAGCATGTTTGCCATAGGAGCCACAAGAACGGCTTAAGAGTATGTTAAACCCTCGGACGACACATAAGCAGCTGCGCCTCGAAGTCGAGGCCAACCTCCTCCCAAACAAAGACGAAAACGAGGATTCGACAGACCTTGCACCCTGGGGTTTTGTGTTTCGAATCAATGCCTTTCCAGATTCGCCCGGATTTCACTCGCATATCACCGGCAGAGCATTTACCCCACCGGCAGTCAACGATATCCATAGTCTATGCTGCCCAGCGAAAGTTTCCAAAGCAGGACTTCGAGCGCTGGAGGAGGTTGCTAGGAGAAGTGGCATCCGTGTTTTTAGTGTCGACGATCACCCTCTCATCCGCAGGGGGATCGTTGCGGTCATCAACATATGAACGGACATGCGGGTTGTGGCACGCATCACTCTCACGGACTTCAGGCTCTCGCTCAATTCCCCAAAAGAGTTACTCCTCGCTCAACTATGCAGGCAACTGTCCGCCTCGAATTCGGGGTTGGCGGCCGACGGGAAAGGTCCCACAATCAGTCCATGAGTTAGAGGAGAGACCAATGACCAAGACTGAAGTGAACCGATTTCGAGCGATTCTAACTGCCAAGGTTGCTGAACTGGGGCGTTTCACCCGCCACCGCGACCGGATCACGGTGAAGCGAAGCGCCGATCAATTGGACGAGACCGAGGCGGCTTCCGAACGCGCACCCGCGGTTTGTATCCTCGATCGTGAATTTAATCAACTTCGAAATGCTCGCGCGGCACTTCGCTGTATCGAGGAAGGCAGCTTCGGGATATCCCAGGGGTGCAATGAAAACATCCACGCAAAACGGCTTGTCGCCGTGCCGTGGGCCACATTTTGTATACGGTGCCAGGAAGCCGTAGACGGCAATCTTGAAGAGATTCAAGCGCCAAGCGGCGATCTGCTCGGTCGAGCGGCTTGAGGGATCACGAGGCAACAACGTCGAAGTTAGCTAAGCAGAGCCTGGACACGAAAGCGTCGAAAATATAGCGGACGAAAGGAATCCGGTATGGCGGCACAAACAAGCTGGCTAGGAGAAGCGCCCGCAGTCAACCAGAGCGTATCCATTCAAATCGAAAATGCGGGTGAAATCGAGGATGCGCCGTTGGCGAAAATCTGGGAGCTGGACGAGAGAACGCTGGAACTTCGCGACGAGATTTCGACGTCCATGTTCGAGGAGATCGTCGGTTCTTCGGACGCCATCTGCGGCGTGACCGCGCAGGTGCTGCGAGTTGCTCCTTTCGATGCCACTGTTCTGATCACTGGTGAGAGTGGCACGGGGAAGGAACTGATCGCCCGCGCTGTTCACAGGATGTCGCGTAGATCCCGGTCGGTTTTCACAAAGATGAATTGCGCTGTCACTCCAACGTCGCTGATGGCGGCCGAACTCTTCGGCTACGAGAGAGGCGCCTTCACCGGCGCCAATCAGCGGCATGCCGGGCGCTTCGAAGTCGCCAACCACGGGACGATTTTTCTTGACGAGATCGGTGACATGCCGGGCGAAACCCAGGTTGCCTTGTTGCGGGTGCTTCAGGAACGCGAGTTCGAACGCGTGGGAGGCACCCAAAGCATCCCAGTCGATGTACGTGTAGTTGCAGCTACCAACTGCGATCTGCCATCGGCAGTTCGTTCCGGGAAGTTTCGTCTGGACCTGTTCTACCGGTTGAACGTCTTTCCAATCCATGTCCCGCCTCTTCGTGAGCGCCCGGAAGATATTCTTTTGCTCGCCAGGTATTTCATCGAACGCTACGCTGCTAAAGAGGGCAAAAGGATTCGACGGATAGAAAAGGGGACAGCGGAGCTCCTAGAGGGTTATGACTGGCCCGGCAATATCCGGGAGCTTCAAAATGTTATCGAACGAGCCGTGATCCTCTGCGACTCGGACACGTTCTATGTAGAAGAGGCGTGGTTGCAGCCGGAACCAGAGCCGTGGGTCGGCCTGCAGCCGTCTCTGATTAACCAGGAACGAGAACTCATCGAAGCGGCGCTTGCGGAAACCCGCGGCCGCGTTTCGGGTCCGGATGGAGCTGCCAGAAAGCTGGGAGTTCCGAGGTCGACACTGGAATACAAGATCAAGAACTTGCGCATTGACAAATACCGGTACCGGGTGGAAACTCGCGAGCTGTTAACTAAGTAGTGATCTACAGCCTGGTTAAGGCGCCTTCCGCCCTGAGCCCAGCCGCGTTCGAGTGCCGCGTCGCAAACGCAGGTAGACCTAGACCAGGAAAATCGCGGTGAGCAGCCCACGCAAAGTGGTAGATCGACACCACGATGACCATCCACGACGCGGTACCGATATGGCTTTTTTTCGCATCGCTTCTCCTTGAGCCACTAAGGCGTCTTCCATGTCGTGGCCCCACGGGGGCGGCACGCGCAGTCGCCGCCATCCGGAGTTAGGGTAATTTCCGGCCGATGTCATCACAATCATTCGTTGCAATTAGCCACCCATAGATTCTCGCTGCATTTTGCGTTGCCGCCATAAGTTGTAAAGAGGTTTCCGTTAAGGCCTTTGCCAACTCTCCGACAATTGCTCGGCAAATGATATGCGGCGCGGTTCACCCAGCTCGTTATATTGCTGAATCGATGATGCTCGGACGTCGTCGACGGACGGAAACGCAGATGCAGATGGCGTTGACGTGAAACTTTGAGAGACCCCAACCGATATCGCGGCGTCCGCACAAAGATTCGGTCGTCGTGAGTAGACGTTGGTTCTAATTCCACTTCTAGAAAGGAAGGATAGTCTTGTCTCAAAACAACGGTCATGTAAAGCGTAGTGAAAAAGGTCTACTGACGCCCGACAATTGCGTCGTCGCGTTCATCGACCACCAGCCTCAAATGCTCTTCGGAACCTCTAATTTCGATCGTCAATCGATCATCAACAGCACGGTTGCCTTGGCAAAGGCCACACGGATCTTCGACGTGCCGGTTGTTTTGACAACCGTCGAGACCAAGTCATTCAGCGGCAACATCTGGCCACAACTCAGAGCCGTCTACCCTCACCTGGAGCTCATTGAGCGTTCCGCGATGAATTCCTGGGACGACAGGAATTTTGTAGCGGCCATCGAGAAGACCGGCAAGAAGAAGATCGTGCTCTCAGGTTTGTGGACAGAGACCTGCGTCGCTTTGCCGACAGTTCAGGCGATCCACGATGGCTACGAAGTATACGTGGCCGAAGACTGCTGTGGAGATATCAGCCAGTTGGCTCACGATAATGCGATGCGACGTGTGGTCCAAGCCGGCGCGAAGCCGGTGACATCCCTTTCCACGCTCCTCGAATGGCAGCGCGACTGGGCGAATCGCGACACTTACGACGCCGTGATGGATGTGGTCAAGAACCACTACGGCGCCTACGGCATCGGCGTTGAATACGCCTACACGATGGTGCATGGTGCCCCGGCCACCGTTTTCCCCGAGTACGCGATCCCGCAACTCGCTGCGGCCCACAAGTAATCCGAGCGGAGGACGGCATGACACCATCCATGACACGACACGCGCCGGATCTGATCGTCCATAACGGCAAACTCGTCACCGAGGACGATCGCCGTTCTATCGCACAAGCTGCCGCGGTTCGCGGGGGAAAGTTCGTGGCGGTTGGAACCGACCGGGAGGTGCTCGCGCTAAAGGGCAACCAGACGAAGGTCATCAACCTCAATGGGCGGACTGTCATTCCGGGCCTCAACGATTCGCACATTCATCTCATTCGGGGTGGGCTCAACTACAACCTCGAGCTTCGCTGGGATGGCGTACCGTCGCTCGCCGACGGTTTACGCATGTTGCGCGAACAAGCCAGAAGGACGCCAACGGGACAGTGGGTTCGCGTGGTGGGCGGCTGGTCCGAATTTCAATTCAGTGAACGGCGTATGCCGACACTCGATGAATTGAACCAGGCCGCCCCCGATACGCCGGTCTTTGTTCTTCACTTGTATGATCGGGCTCTTCTGAATCGCGCCGCATTGCGAGCTGTCGGGTACACAAAGGACACCCCTAACCTGCCCGGCGGCGAAATCGTCCGGGACGCAAGCGGCAATCCCTCCGGCATCCTCATCGCGCGGCCGAACGCGATGATCCTGTACTCGACACTCGCCAAGGGCCCGAAACTGCCCGTGGAGTATCAGGCGAACTCCAGCCGCCACTTTATGCGCGAGTTAAATCGCCTCGGAATCACCAGCGTCATCGACGCGGGCGGTGGATTCCAGAACTATCCGGAAGACTATGAGGTCATCGAGCAGCTTCACAAAAATGGCCAGCTAACTGTCCGCATCGCCTACAATCTCTTCACGCAGAAGCCCAAGGGGGAACTTGCGGACTTCGAACGTTGGACCGGCATGCTCAAGTCGCGCCAAGGTGACGACTACCTCCGCCACAATGGTGCGGGTGAAATGCTGGTTTTTTCAGCGGCCGATTTCGAGGATTTCTTGGAACCTCGTCCAGATTTGCCGTCGGGAATGGAACAGGAGTTGAAGCCGGTGGTCACGCTACTGGCCCAAAACCGCTGGCCGTTCCGGCTGCACGCCACCTACGATGAATCGATCACCCGGGCTCTCAATGTGTACGAAGAAGTGAATCGCGAAGTGCCGCTTAAGGGCCTGCATTGGTTCATTGATCACGCTGAGACGATCTCGCCCCGAAACATCGACAGGATCGCTGCTTTGGGAGGCGGAATCGCGATTCAGCACCGGATGGCATACCAAGGCGAATATTTTCGGGACCGCTACGGAGACAGCATCCTGAAGCGTACGCCTCCAATCCGCGAAATGCTTCGTGCCGGCATTCCCGTTGGTGCAGGCACCGATGCGACGCGCGTCGCCAGTTACAATCCCTTTGTCTCGCTGCATTGGCTGGTGACGGGGCGGACTGTTGGGGGCCTCGCGATGTACGATGCTAATAACCGCTTGGACCGGATGGAAGCCCTCCGGCTTTGGACGGTGGGCAGTAGCTGGTTTTCGACCGAACAGAGTAGCAAAGGCGCGATCGTTCCAGGTCAATTGGCCGACTTGGCAATTCTATCGGCAGACTATCTTTCCGTGCCAGACGATGAGATCAAGCAGCTCGAGTCCGTATTGACGATCGTCGGAGGCAACCCTGTGTACGGTGCCGAAGAGTTTTCAGAGCTGGCGCCACCGGCTCCGCCAGTCTTGCCGGAATGGTCGCCCGTGGCGGCTTTCGGCGGCTATGCCAAAACTCCTGTAGTCCCGGTGACCGCGTACTCGCCTGTGGTTCACCGGCACTCCCACCAACATCGTTGTACAGATCATCGGTTCAGCGGCGGGTTCGGGTGCTTCTGCTGGGCGTTCTAGAAAGGAGATGCAGATGCGAACACTTACATTTTCTATTCTGCTTGCGGTGGCCCCTTTCGTCGCTTGTCGCGCGGCGACTCCGGAAATCGCTGTCGGGCCGCAATACGACACTACTCACGTCTACGTCGCCCCGCAGGATTTCGACCGCTTCGTAGCCAGTCTCGTGGCTACATTCGGGGGCACTACCTCAAAACAAGGCGTCTTCACGGTCACGCCGACGCCGAGCAGTACGATGTCGCAGCTTGTAATGACGCCGGTCGGAACGCTGTCGGTGTTCGGATTCAAGACGCCGGTTCCTTATCCCTTTGGATTGGAGCGCACGGGGTATCTGATGACGGACATGGATGGCGCGGTTCGCGCCGCAAAAACCGATGGAGCAGATGTACTGGTCAGCCCCTTTAACGACCCGATTGGGCAGGACGCAGTCGTCCAATGGCCGGGCGGAGTAAACATGCAGCTCTACTGGCACACGGCGGCGCCGTCCTATCCAGCACTCAAAACAATTCCTGAGAATCGCGTGTACGTATCCCCGGAGCGGGCCGATGCGTTCACTCACAGCTTTCTCGAATTTTCCCACGGCAAGGTTTTGAGCGACGATCCTCGGACCCCCGGTATCGAGATCGGCCGGGCGTCCGATACATTCCGGCGAATTCGAATCACTTCATCATTCGGTCTGTTGACTGTTGTCGTCAGCGACGGACATCTTCCCTACCCATACGGAAGAGAAGTGACCGGGTACGAAGTACCCAATCTTAGCGAGACGCTCAAAAAAGCAAAAGCCGCAGGTGCGACAGTCCTGGTCGCGCCCTATTCTTCCGGTGACAGGCAGGCAGCGATGGTCCAGTTCCCCGGCGGCTACATCGCCGAGATTCACTCAATCGAGCGGAAGTAAACCATGATGCGATGCTTCGCTGGATTTGTGGGGCTGCTGTTTCTGACTCTGCCGCTATGCGCGCAGGTTCAGGACGAGTCGCCGCCGCCCGTCCGGACCTATAGTCTGCTGCGCGAAAACGACGACTGGAGTTTCCTGGCCGACCCTTCGCTGCGCGCCGATTTCTGGGATTCGATCAAGTACATCCCGCTTGGCTGTGAGGCGTGCTACGTCAGTCTCGGCGGCGAAATCCGGGAAGCTTTCGAGCAGGTCGGAAACGACAACTGGGGAAAACAGCGGTACATGAACGCGTTTCTCCTCGAGCGGTACATGCTGCACTCGGACTGGCATCTGGGGGAAAACTTTCGCGTCTTCATACAGCTCAAAAGCGGATTGGAGGACTTTCGTGCGGGCGGCGCGAGGCCGATCGACGAGAAAAGGCTGGATTTCGAGGCGGCGTTTCTCGAGGTCGGCGACACGCATAAGAAGAACTGGGCAGTGTTGCGAATCGGCCGGCAGGAGTTGAACTATGGATCGGGGCGGCTGGTTTCGGTGCGCGAAGGTCCCAACGTCCGGCAGAGTTTTGACGGGGTGAAAATCCGCAGTAAGGCCGGTGCGTGGAATGTCGACGCGTGGGCTGTTCGGCCGGATTTGGATAAGCCCGGGTTTTTTGACAACGCTCCGGATCACAAGACGGCGTTCTGGGGCATCTATGCGACGCGGCCGGTAGCGTCGCAAAGGTGGGGCGGCGTTGGCTACGATCTTTATTACCTCGGACTCGATCGAAAGAGCGCGACTTATGAGCGCGGCACGGCGGCTGAGCTTCGGCACACCGTCGCTGCCAGGTTGTTTCGGCCGATCGCCACCGAGGAGCCGGGGGCCGACTTTGATTATGAAGGAGTGCTGCAGTTCGGAACTTTCGGCTCCGGCAATATTCGGGCGTGGACCTTCGCTTCGGATACCGGCTACAGCTTGACCACTGTGCCGCTGCGGCCCAGATTCAGTATAAAGGCCGATATTTCGAGTGGCGACAATCCTGGCAGCCGCACGCTCGGGACGTTCAATCCGATCTACCCCATCGGAAACTATTTCGGCGTCCTAGCGGATACGGGCCCCGGCCCGGTCAACTTCATCGACGTGCATCCGCGGATTCAAACGCGACTGCCGTATGGCATCTCGATCTCGACAGATATCGTCGCTCAGTGGCGCGAAAACTTAAACGACGGTGTGTATGCCGTGCCTGGCTTTCTTCTCGTTCCGGCCAACGGAAGTCGCGCGCGATTTGTCGGGTACCGGCCCGGCGCCGAGGTCCGCTGGCAAATCGACCGGCATGCGTACCTTCAGGCCGACTACGGAATTTTTTACGCCGGCCAGTTTCTGAAAGAAGCGTCACCGGGCCGCAACATCAATTACTGGGAGTTGTGGGCCGGATACAAGTTCTGAAGCATGAACGAAGCCTCTCGCGAAAATACAGGTTTGATCGTCGTTCTCCTGGTGATGACGGCTGTCACGGGAATCGTCGACGCCGTTAGCTATATCGGACTCGGGCATGTGTTCACCGCCAACATGACCGGCAACATCGTCCTGATGGGGTTCAGGCTAGGTGGGGCCTCAGGAATCTCTCTTTCAAGATCCGTAATCGCGCTCTTCTGCTTTATGCTCGGCGCGGTGGCGGGCGGCAGGATGGGCCGGCGTTTAGACCCGCGCCACTCGAGAATCAGTGGCCTGCTGGTGGAGGCAGCGCTCCTCTTTATTGCGGCGGGAATTTCTTTCGAAGCCGGCGGACCGAACGACACCAATGCCGCAATGTTCGACGGCGTTGTGGCCGCCATGGCGATGGCGATGGGTCTCCGGAATGCCGTTGTGCGGAAGCTGGGTGTTGCCGATCTAACCACCACGGTATTGACGCTAACGATTGCAGGTTTGGCTGCGGACTCCGCTCTCGCCGGCGACAGAAATCCACGCTGGCGCCGCCGCTGCGCTGCAATCGTTTCCATGCTTGCCGGCGCCGCTGCAGGTGCCGCAATGCTTCGATTCTCGCTAACCGTGCCCTTGTTGGTGTGCGGCGCGATAGCGACGGTGTGTGCGTTTACCAGATTTGACACCATTCACGTTTAGGAGGACAGTCTCTTGAAAATCCTTATTGGACTGGTATTGAGTTTCGTGATCGGAGCCGGCTGCCGGTACTTTGATATTCCCGCAGCAAGCCCGCCGGTTATTCCTGGAGCGTTGATCGTCTTGGCGATGACCCTCGGTTACACATCGATGGATCGGCTTCTGGTGAATAAGAATCCCAAAGCCGTGGCGACCACCAAGCATCTGTGCGGCGGCCCTACCGGGCTGCCGGTGGCGGAGAGTCGTGCGTCAGATCACCTTTTGGAATAAAAGCTGTGCGTGCCCCGTGTCAACATTGTCAAACGCATCAGGTCTGATGGGCGAAGCCAACGAAAACACAGTGGTGGAGGCGGCGGCAGTCGAACAGCCCCAGGTTATTGAAAACGTGTAAGTTCTTGCGGGCATTCGTTGCGATAAACGAGACAAGAGCGATGAACGCGATTGGTACACTGGATGAATTCACGTATAACTTACGTGGATTCCGTTTGACCGCCAAGTACGAGCGAGAGTACTCTCACGTGGAGGGATAAACCCGTGCGACTCACTCTTTCTATTTTCACTGCAAGGAACATCGGGACACTTCTGGTCGGCGCTTTAGCGTCATTAGCCTGGAGTCAGCAACCACGTATTGTCTGCATCGAGCCTTGCGTTATCCGCGAGCCACAACGTGGCCCTAATTTCCTAGCCATAGCGCTGCTGCGCTGGTACGACGCGAATCAGGCGGCGTCCTTTAAGGTTGGAATGAACCCGAACGGCCTAGCTTTTGATGGTGCCAACATGTGGGTCGTAAATTATTCCAGCAATAACGTGATGAAACTCGCGGCGAACGATGGCGCTCTTCTAGGCACGTTCAATGTCGGTACCCAGCCTTACGCTGCGGCCTTCGACGGAGCGAATATGTGGGTGGTCAACTATGTCAGCAACACCGTCACAAAGTTGCGAGCTAGCGATGGCGCTTTGCTAGGAACTTTCAACGTCGGTACTGCGCCACGTTCTGTGGCCTTTGACGGAGCGAATATGTGGGTGGTGAACTATACCAGCAACAATGTGACAAAGCTACGCGCGAGTGATGGCGCGGTTCTAGGCACGTTCAATGTGGGCACCAATCCGCGTGACGTTGCTTTCGACGGGACCAACATCTGGGTTGTAAACGACGGAAGCAATAATGTCATGAAGCTGCGGACAATCGATGGTGCCGTGGTAAATACATTTAATGTTGGAGCGAACACAGGTTTAGCTTTCGACGGGACCAACATGTGGGTTGCGAGTGACGAGACCAACACCGTCATTAAGCTACGGGCTAGCGATGGCGCGGTGCTGGGAACGTTCAACGTCGGGACCCACCCTTTATCCTTGGCGTTCGATGGCAACAACGTCTGGGTAACAAACAGTGGGAGCAACACTGTGACGAAATTGCGAGCCAGCGATGGCATTCTGCTAGGAACGTTCAACGTCGGCGACTTCCCATTTGGAGTAGCTTTCGACGGGGCCAACGTCTGGGTAACGAACAGTAACGGGGGAACGGTTTCTAAACTGTAAAGCGCTTCTGCCCGTTAGTTTTCTCGCTGGCTGTGTGACGGCCTGTTGTCTCTGATGGGAAAATTTACTTGGTGGAGGCGGCGGGAGTCGAACCCGCGTCCGAGAAAGCCCGCCGTGAAAAGAACTACGTGCGTTTCCGATTCGGTGATTGTCGGCCGCCGCATTAGAACCGGCAAGAAAACGACGGCTTAGCCCGATTGTCGTCAGCCTGCTGCTCCGGACAGAAGCTCTCGGCCCAATCCTTGAAGATGACGCCCTTAGGATGCCGTCAAGGCCCAGCACCCAGGGCGGCTACCTAACTAATTAGGCAGCGTATGCAAACTGCTGATTGGCAGTTCTGGTTTTCCGATCGTTTTACGGGAGCTCGGAACCCGGCACGCCTTCCCACAACGATTCAATCCCGTCGAATCCGTTGCGCCCCCCTTCTATATCGATAATACCACCGCGGCCCGTCCGCGAACCTGCGCTACGATGTTAAGCGGCATGCCGGGCGTCACTTCCGTTCCTGAAATCCACAAGGAACATCAAGTCCAAAAAGTGCCTCTCTACAACGTCGTCCTCCTGGATGACGATCAGCACACCTACGAATACGTGGTTGAGATGCTCCAAAAATTGTTTGCTTGCGGCGAAACGGACGCCTGGAACCACGCCGTGGAGGTGGATACTACGGGGCGCACGGTGGTGATGACCTGCGAGCTCGCCCAAGCCGAATTTGGCCGGGACCAGATCCACGCCTATGGAGCGGACCCACGCATGCCCAAGTCCCAAGGATCCATGTCGGCCATTGTCGAGCCCGCGGGATAGCCCCACAGGATAAATGCGTTAGGCACCGATTCCGCATTGTTCCGTCTAAACCCCAAGAGGAATCCCATGCGAACGAATCTCCTGATTGTTCTAGCCCTTTCCGGCCTGCCGATTTTGGCCCAGACTCCCACCCCTCGCTTGAATTGCGACGAGCGAAACCACAACGATCGCCTAGTAAGCCATTGCGAAATGAAGGAACAGACTCTCGCGGCTTCGAAGGGCGCCATTCGGATTGATCCGGGCATGAACGGCGGGATCCGGGTGAACGGTTGGGACCGTCCGGACGTGTGGGTGCGGGCCCGCATCGATACCGCGGCAGATACCGATTCGGAGGCCAGGAGCATGGTTTCCACCATTCGCTTTGCTTCGGGATCCGGCCAGATCCACGCCGAGGGCCCCGAGATGGACGAGCATCACAACTGGTCGGTTTCTTACGAGATCTTCGCGCCCCGCCAATCGGACCTGGAAATGAAGACCTTCAACGGTGGAATTCATCTGGCGGACTTGCGCGGCAGAATCGACTTTGAAGCTTTGAACGGCGCCGTTACGCTGATGCGTTTGGCGGGCGAAGTTCACGGCCACACTACCAACGGAGGGCTGACGGTTCAACTGGCCGGTGACCGTTGGGACGGCTCGGGCCTGGATGTCGAGACAACTAACGGCGGCGTCCGGCTGGACATCCCCTCCAGCTATTCAGCGCATGTCGAAACATCCACTGTGAACGGAGGGGTTACTGTCGATTTCCCCATAACCGTGCACGGGCGCATCGATAAAAACCTTTCATTCGATATCGGCAATGGCGGCCCAACGATTCGGGCTACAACCACGAACGGTCGAGTGCAAATCAGAAAATCCTGACGGGATAAGGTAACCAGAAACCGGAATCTAGAAACCGGGTTTCTTTCCCATCGCGTCCTCGACATAAGTGCGCAGGATTTCCGCCACGCTCCAGGCTTGCGCGATGCAGCCGCCCGGTTGATGCGGCGGATCGCCGTCGAAGACTTCTGAAATCTGCCCCAAACCGGCTTGCCAGAGATGCGCCCGCAGGGGGTCCAGAAACTTGTCCGCGCGGTGACGCGCCTCCGTGCCGTCGCCATGCACTTTCACGTACGCGGTTAAGAATGGTCCTAGCAACCAGGGCCACACCGTGCCTTGATGATAAGCGCCGTCGCGCGTTTGCGGATCACCGCCGAATCTCCCGCGATAGTTGGGATCGCGCGGGGAAAGCGTGCGCAAGCCATAGGGCGTGAGCAGCTCCCATTCCACAACTTCTAAAACCCGCAAGGCGAGATGTTGCTCCAGCACTGGATGCGGAAGGCTGATTGCGAAAATCTGGTTGGGGCGGATGGAACGGTCCGGCCCATTTTCCGTCAGCACGTCGTAAAGGCATCCGGCGTCTTCGTTCCAGAAGACTTCTTGGAATCGTGACTGCGTTCGTTCCGCCAGCGCGCCATAGTGCGCGGCTTGATCTTGGTCGGCGAAGCCCGCCGCCAGCCGTTCCATCACACGCAGCGCGTTGTACCAGAGCGCCTGAATCTCCACCGGCTTTCCCATCCGCGGAGTCACCACCCAATCGCCCACCTTGGCGTCCATCCACGTGAGTTGTACCCCCGGCGCTCCTGCATGTAGCAATCCGTCAGAATCCAGCCCAATCCCGTAGCGCGTTCCCCGCTCGTGCCAGGACAGGATCTCGGTGAGCGGCTCATACAATTCCCTGCGCACAAATTCGTAGTCGCGTGTGTAGCGCAGAAATTCGAAAACCGCGTGGAACATCCACAAGGTAGCGTCCACTGTGTTGTATTCGGGCGCTTCACCGGCATCCGGGAAACGGTTCGGCAGCATGCCGCGGTCGATATTCGCGGCGAACTCCCGCAAAATGCTGCGAGCGTCGTCATAACGGCCCGTAACTAGCGTGAGTCCGGGCAGCGAAATCATCGTATCGCGCCCCCAGTCGCCAAACCATGGATAACCCGCTATCACCGACCTTTGCTCGCCGCGCGACACAATGAACTGGTCTGCCGCCGTTGTCAGCAGGCGCGCAAATTCGTCGCTCGCAGGAGCCGCCGCCACAATCCTCTTCCGGCCATCCGTCTCGCGAGCCTCCAGCTTCGCGGCTTCATCGGCCGAATGCTCTTCCAGAGACGCAACGATGCTGAAGCAGTTACTTTTCCCCACGTCGAAATGCATCAGGAACGGACTGTACAAGTCTTCTTGATAATCCAGGCCCCGCTCGCGCTCGCGCTCGTAATCGAAGTTGTAAAACCAAAAGCCCGAACTATCCAGCGCATCGGCGTTGTGGGAGAAATGCAGGCTCGGCAGATCCGCATAGGGCTTCACGGTCGCCATCCCCGGCCGTTCTTCCACGTGCCCATCGAGTGCGTTATTTGTGTGCGTGGTGCTGTGATAATCGCGGAAGGCAATCAACGGCCGGACGTCCAGAGAGCACTTGCGGCCCTCAAGATTCCCGGAAAACTGATAGCGAATCACCACGCTGTTCTGTCCGCGCACCAGAAACACGGACTTCTCGATTTGGATACCGGCCACTCCATAAGTGAACTGCGGGAACGGCTTCAGACGGAACGATTCTAAATAAACGTAGCCATGCGGATGAATCGCACCGGCGTATTGGTTAGCGCTCAGATCGAAGCGCTCGCCGTCCAGGATCAGTGTTTCTTCCAGCTTCGAAAGCAGCACCAGCCGGCCGACCGGTGGTTTGGTTGCCGCAACCAACAATCCGTGATAGCGCCGTGTGTTGAGGCCGATGATGCTGGAAGAGGCGAATCCACCGATGCCGTTGGTCTCCAGCCATTCACGAGCCGTGGCTTCGGAAACGTTGGAACAGATCTGATGATCAAATTCGATCTCGTTTGGCACGGTTAGCTCATGATAACCCGCTGCAGAGCCGCGACCGGCAGGAATCGATTCGACAAAAGCGAGGCCCCAGCATCGTAGCAAGTAACGTAACTATTGTCGCGGTGGACTGAAGAAAAGTTCCGGCCGCGAATGCACGCAAATAAACGCGAATAAAGCATTTGCGTGCATTCGCGGCCATTCAAGTCTTACCCGGAAACAACAACTCATGCACCTCCGGCTTATCCAAATCCACCTTACGCACCACACGCGCCGGTAGATCGATACGCTTCGGCGGCGCGGCTCCGTTGAGTTTATCCACTAGCGTCTTCACGGCTTCAAAACCCATTCTGAAGGGATCCTGCACCACCATCGCGTCGATCACGCCGGCTTTCAAGTCCTCGATCAGCGACTCGCTCGAGTCGAATGACACAAATTTCACTTTTCCGGCAAGGCCCCGCGACTTCAGCGCCAGCGACGCTCCGATGCTGGAGGGTTCCGACGACGCGAAGATGCCGTTCAGATCCGGGTGCGCCGTCAGGATATTCTCCGCAGCGCCCATGGCCTTGGAGCGATCGGACATTCCGAACTGGCGCGCCACTACTTGAATCCCGGGGAACTCGTTCTTCATGACGTCCTCAAAGCCGCGTTCGCGATCCATGGTGGAGGCGCTGCCTGGGGCGTGCATGACGATCGCCACCGTGCCCTTCGCGCCCACCAGACGCGCCAGTTCGCGGGCACCCATGCGGCCGGCTTCGTAGTTGTCCGTGGCCAGAAACGTCATGTAGTTGGTGGAATCCACGGCCGAGTCGAACACTGTGACAGGAATCCCCAGCTCCGCCGCCCGATCGAGCGAGCGATTGAGCGCTTTGCGCTCCGCCGCCGCCACTGCGAGACCATCCACATGTTGCGCGATCATCGAATCCACAATCTGCATCTGTCGATCGTAATCGGTCTCGGCCGGCGGGCCGTTCCAGATCATGTCGACCCCGAATTTCTGCGCGGCCGCTTCCGCGCCTGAATGCACGGTGAGCCAAAAAATATGCGACGTCGCTTTAGGAATTACAGCGATGCGTCTCTTCTTGCTGGTGTGGCACGAGCTGAGTAACAGCACCGCAGCCAGCGCGGCAGCCAGCTTACTCCGCACACCAACCTCCATCGATCACGATATCCGTACCGGTGATGAAGGAAGCATCTGCGGAACACAAGAACAGCGCCAGTTTCCCGACATCCTTCGGATCGCCCCAACGCCGCATGGGCGTGTGCGACATGAACTGCTCGCTCTTCGCCGGATCGTTGATAATTGCCTCGGTCATTTCGGTCGCAAACGGACCCGGGCTGATAGCCACCACGGTGACGCCTTCACGCGCCATCTCGAGCGCCAGCGATCGCGTAAAACCCAGCAAGCCGGCCTTGCTGGCGGAGTAAGCGGTTCGTTGCGGCAGAGAAATGTGCGCCATTATCGACGTGATATTGATCACCCGCCCGTAGCCGCGGCCCTGCATATGCGGCACGAACGCCCGGCACATTAAAAACACGCTGGTCAAGTTGGTTGTGAGTATACTATTCCATTCCGCGAGCGTGTAGTCGACGCACAGTTTTCGAATATTAATGCCGGCGTTATTGATGAGAATATCCACCCTGCCGAATATTCTGCTCACCTGCCGCTCAAGCTCAAGCACTTGCGCCTCGTCGCCGATATCGGCCTGGAAGACCTCGGCTTCCGCTCCAAGCTGCCGCGCTTCAACGGCCACCGCGGACAGCCGCTCCAGGTCGCGCGCCACCAAGGCCAGGCGTACACCCGCAGGCGCCAATGCCAACGCCATCGCTTTGCCTAAACCCCGATTCGCTCCAGTAATTACAGCAACACGTCCAACCAGATCCATAAGACGCCCATTGTACATGCTGGGAAGTGAGCGTGGCTGCGCTATTCCGCGGGCTCATCAAGCTGCCGGAACAACTCCGCAAAATCGATCTCACCCACCAGCGGCGTTGAGAGAGCCAGCGTCTCGGGTTGCCGGATGCCGTTCTGATCGGCTTCGACTAAAGTGCGCTTGTACGGGTCGACAACCCAAATGTGCGGAATTCCGGCTGCAAGGTACTCGTCGACCTTCGCCAGCATTTCCCCCGCCTGATCATCGGGCGACACTATCTCGATCGCCAAGTCAGGCCGTTGCAAAATTGACGTGATCTGGTGGGGAAGGGCCTTCACGCAGATATCGGGAATTCGGTAACGAGGCCGGTCGCCGACCTGTATTCGTGGCGCGATAAAAACGCGAAACCTTCGTTCCTGTTCGCGCGATCCCAACGTCGCTGCAAGCAAGGAAAGTAGCCAGCTATGGAAATATTCCCCCACGTGTCGCTCCACAAGTTGCCCCTCCAGGCACTCCATATCAGGGTGGTAAGTCGTGCGGAGATACTCTTCAACCGGTACGGCGGAGGACGTCGCCATGCTTCTAGCCCACGTCATTCGGCACTGGATGGTTGAGTCTAGCAGAATGCTAGACTATTACCAGGAGATTCTATGGCGACTCTCTACGTCGAAAATGTGCCCGAGGATCTGTATGAATCACTGCGCACACGCGCCCGCTCCAACCGGCGCTCTATTTCCGCGGAGACCTTGTCTTTGCTTGAGCAAGTATTGCCTACCGCGGCCGAGGTGCGCCGCCGGACTGCTTTCTACCAGAGAATACAGCGGCTCCGTTCCAGAAAGACCGCGATCCGGCCCGGACCATCCGCTGAAGAATTGTTGCGCGAGGACCGCGAACGTTGACCACGTCCTACGTTCTGGACGCTAGCGTCGCGGCGAAGTGGTTTCTTCCAGCCGTGGACGAGCCGCTAACGGGCGAGGCTCTTCGGCTGCTGCGGCTCTACGCTAAGGCTCAAGTCGGTCTGCTGGTACCGGATCTGTTTTTCCCGGAATTTTCTAACATCTTTTGGAAGGCGGAGCGCCGCGGAAGATGCAATGCTTCCGTGACTGACGCCGCAGTGATCGAAATCCTGCGCGGAGGCTTTCTCACGTTCCCCACCAGTCCGCTAATTCAGCCCGCCATCCAGATTGCTCGTGCCTACAGCCGCGCGGTGTACGACTGCGTTTACATAGCACTGGCAGTGGAAACGAATACGCATCTGGTGACGGCGGATCAGAAGCTCGCCAACTCAGTTCCCGGGATGCCTGTCACCTGGCTTGGTCTCATTTAGTTTGCTGAGCACGTTATCCTGAAAGCATGAGACAAGTGGCCGTTGTTGGCATCGGCAAAACTGCGTTCGGCGCTTTTCCGGATCGCGACCTGCGCTCGCTCGCGGTGGAGGCTGGTCAAAAAGCCCTCGAGAACGCCCACGCCACTACCTCGCAGGTGGAAGCATTCTATCTGGGCAATTTCGCAGGGCCATCTTTCGTCGGACAGAACCATCTGGCGCCCTATGTCGCGGCTGGAATGGGGATGGCTGGAATTCCTGCTACGCGTTTCGAAGCCGCTTGCGCATCCAGCGGCGCTGCCTTTTTCCACGCGGTATCCGCGGTTGCGGCCGGGCTCTACGATGTGATTCTGGTAACCGGCGTGGAAAAGATGACATCGCAGTCCACGCCCAAGGTCACAGAAATTCTGGCGGGGGCGGGTGACTTGTGCGGTGAAGTTCGCGCCGGCGCAACCTTCCCGGCCCTCTTCGCGATGATCGCGCGCAGGCACATGTATCAACACGGAACCACGCGTGAGCATCTGGCCGCCGTGGCCGTGAAGAACCACCAGAACGGCGCCAAGAATCCGCTGGCCCACATGCGCAAAGTGATCACCATGGAGCAAGCGCTCAACGGAAAGCCGATCTCTGAGCCGCTCACCGTTTACGATTGCTCACTTATCAGCGATGGCGCGGCTGCGGTGTTGATCGCTCCCTTCGAGCGCGCGTCGGAGTTCACCGATAAACCCATCCGCGTGCTCGGTATCTCGCAGACCTCCGACCATGTCGCCCTGGATGAGAAAGCTGACATCACAACATTTCGGGCCGTTCAGACTTCGGCCGAGAAGGCTTATAGAATGGCGGGCGTGAAGCCCACGGACATACAGTTCGCCGAAGTGCACGACTGTTTCACCATCGCCGAAATCGTGGCTATCGAAGATCTCGGCTTCGTCAAAAAAGGCCAAGGCGGACCCTACACGCTGGCCGGCGGCACCTGCATCCAGGGCGAGCGGCCGGTGAATACCAGCGGCGGATTGAAATCCAAAGGTCACCCGGTGGGCGCAACAGGCGTGGGGCAGATTTGCGACGTCGCGCAGCAGATCCGGGGCGAAGCCGGCGAGCGCCAGGTCCGGCGGAATTCCCTGGGCCTCGCGCAGAATCTTGGCGGATCGGGCGCAACCAGCGTGGTCACAATTCTGGGGGCCGCATGAACAGCACCTTGAACAACCCTGGAAGCGGCATCGTCTACACCGAAACTGTGGTTTACTCACCGCCTGAAGCCTACGTCAACGATGTGCCGTATCAACTGGCAATCGTGGAACTCGAAGGTGGCCGCCGTCTCACGGGACGCATTCAGGGTGACCGCGCTCAGATCGGCGATCACGTTTCTTTCGTCGAGTTTCGCAACCAGGTTCCGTTTTTCCGAAAAACAGCATGAAGCTCGCCGGGCGGATGAGCCGCATCGGCGTGGAGGGCGCCTTCAAAGTTCTGGCGCGGGCCCGTGCGCTCGAAGCCCAAGGCCGCGACATCATCCATCTGGAGATCGGTGAGCCGGATTTTGATACGGCGCCGCATATCGTGGAAGCCGCTAAGCGCGCGCTCGATGAGGGCTTCACGCGCTATGCTCCCACGCCAGGATTGCCGGAACTGCGCCAAGCGATTGCTGCGCACATCTCCCGCACGCGCGATATAAAAGTAGGGCCGGACCACGTCTCTGTGGTCCCCGGCGGCAAACCCATGATCTTTTTCCCGATGCTTGCCTTGATCGAGCCTGGCGACGAAGTGATCTATCCCGATCCGGGATTCCCAATTTATGAGTCGATGATCAACTTCCTGGGTGCGACGCCGGTGCCGATTCCGCTGCTCGAAGACCGCGGGTTTTCGTTCGACTTGAACCTGCTGCACGATAAGCTCTCGGCGAAAACCAAGATGCTGATTCTGAATTCGCCCCACAATCCCACCGGAGGCGTGATTCCCTCGGCCGATATCCATGCCATAGCCGAAATGGTTCGCGATCGCGACCTGATGGTCCTGTCCGACGAAATCTACTCGCAGATTTATTTCGACCAGCCACCGCTATCCATCGCCGCCGTTCCCGGCATGCTCGAAAAAACCATCATCCTGGACGGATTCTCGAAAACCTACGCGATGACCGGCTGGCGCATGGGTTACGGCGTGATGCCGGAGTGGATGGTGGAAGCGGTAACCAAGCTGATGGTAAATTCGAACTCCTGCACAGCCACATTCACGCAGCGGGCCGGAATCGCCGCGCTCACCGGCCCTGAGGACGAGACGGTCAAAATGGTAGCGGAATTCCGCCGCCGCCGCGATGCCTTCTGCGCCGGATTGAACGCGTTGCCCGGGTTCCGCTGCAGCCTCCCCGGCGGCGCGTTCTACGCATTCCCCAACCTCACCGGAACCGGCTGGAGCTCGGATGCTCTGGCCGATGCGCTATTAGAAAAAGCCGGCGTAGCGTGTTTGAGTGGGACGTCCTTCGGGAAGTTCGGGGAGGGTTACCTGCGGTTCAGTATCGCCAACTCTTACGAGAAGCTGATGCAGGCAATAGAGAGGATCAAAGATTTTCTGGCCGCGAATGAACGCAAATAAACGCAAATCTTATCCGCGTGCATTCGCGTTCATCCGTGGCTATCATTTCAGCGCACCAAATGTCAGGCGACGTTCTGCGCCCGGTAACGGCCAATAATTCCGTTCATCTGGTCTTTCAAACGAAGTTTCAATTTCTTCAGCCGATGCTCTTCTAACTCCTCTTCGGGAGTAAGATGCGGCTTGGCTTCTAGAGCCTCAAGCTGCGTATGATATTGCGCGTGCTGCTCGGCCAGATGCCGGAAATCTTCGTCCGTCTTCATCAGGTGCGCTCTGAGTTCATCCTGCGTGTTCTCCATCAGGGTTCTGTCTCCTTTTATGAGGTAACCAATTTGAGGTAACCACGCCGAGTAGGTGGGAACTGCTTGCTCGGTGGGATAGGTTGTCAGTTCTAACGCTGTCAGTTCTAACATTCTTCTCGCGGGGGTCACCGACGGCCCCTTCATTTGTGACAGTATCATGAAAAAACCCTCATGACAATCCCCGCCTCGGGTGGGTTCTCATAGTACCCAGGCCGGGAGCCCACAGCTTCGAATCCCAGCCGTTGATACAGCTGCCGCGCTCCGGTGTTCGACTCCCGGACTTCCAGAAAATGAGCGCCCGGCCAGCGCTGGATCTCGGCACGCAGCAGTTCCGTCGCGATGTGAAGCCGGCGAAGGTCGGGCCGCACGGCTACGTTCAGGATTTCCCGCTCCCGATCTCCCACCGTCCTTGAAACTACGAAACCGGCGATCTGGCCGTCCAACATGGCCACCTGGCAATCGAAACTCAGGTAATCCGGCGTCTGCCATTGCGATGCTTCGGGCGCTGTAGCTTGAATGGCCGTGATCTGGTCGAGATCGGCAGTCACAGCCTGGCGAATTTGGACGCGTGCGGGCAACAGTTCCCGAATCAAAGCACGCTGCCTGACACCGACGGCCCGCCAGTCGAAATTGCGTTCCACGTGTAGGCGGGCGGCCGCAGCCATGCGGTCACGCAGATGGCCATGGATGAGCAAAGTCTCGATCCCTTGCGCGAAATCCTGTGGCGTATCGGCGATCCACACGTTGACGCCGTGCTCTAGCCCCAAGCCTGCGCATCCCGATGAGGTGGACACCACGGCGCGGTCCATGGCCATCGCCTCCAGCACTTTCAAATTCGTCCCCGCCGAAACGAGCGTAGGAACGATCGCCAGATTGGCTTCCACGTAGAGCGGTCGGACATCAGCGACGAACTCGAGTAGCTGGATGCGGTCGCCCGCCAGCATAGATGGCAAACCCGTATGCTCACGCCAATAAATTAACGGATCGGGCCCGGCGACCACCGTCAGTTGAACGTCCGGCAGACGCTCACGCAGCGCCGGCCAGATCTGTTCGATAAAAAAACGATACGCGACGATGTTCGGAAAGTGGCGGAATGAACCGACGAACAGCAATCTTCGACCAGGCCGCTCAATCTCGGGCGTGAAGCGCGTCAAGTCGACACCGTTTGGGACTACTACCACATGCGGCTGGCCGAGCAATGCTCGGTCCTGTTCCGACATAACGGCCACGCGACGGTAACGCGTGATCCATCTCTTTTCAAATCGCCGCCAGCGCCAATAATCCCACCATCCCCGGTGCGTGCGCGCGTACACTTGCCGGCATAATTCGAACGTGACATCGTGCTCCACCAATACATCGCCGGCATAAGGCGCGAGCATTGTATATTCCACTTGCGTAGCTTCGATTGTGTATTCGCTACGGAGGCGATGCAGCGCGGAAAGCATCGCAGGAGAGTGGAACTCATGCGCTTCCGAAGGTAACAGCGTGGACCAGCGTGGCTCGCGATAACGCGATTTTCCGACTAGAATCACACGCGCGCAAAGTTCCAGCACCGGCTGGAAATCGGCATCCGATTCCCGATCGCGGAACGCGAACAGGAAAATATCAAACTCTTGCGCCATTTCTCGCAGCAGGTTGAAGATCCGTACCGCGCCCCCATGCGATAGCGGAAAAGGAAAGTAGGGGCTCAGCACCGCGATCCGGCGGCGGCGCGCGGCAAGTGGCCGTCCCTCGATTTCCCGAACGTCCGTTGGAAATACGGAGCGGTCCTTTTTCCAGGGCGCCAACCATTTCGGACGCAGAAAAATGCGATCCAGCGGGACGCCTTTGAGAAATAGCCACGACGCGATCGCGGTGCGCACGCGCAAATGGTGCCGCTCCAGCCGCTGGTTGTAGGCCAGGATCTTGGTGGGCGCGAGCAGACATGCAGCGCGCCGCAGCGCGCGATATCGCGCGTCGGGAGTGAACAACACCACTGCCAGTCCAATCCGGTAAGCACGGAAGCGCCGGCGAAGCTGCCAGTAGCCGGAGAATTCCTCCCCAGTCACCAGGAAATGACGCCGCTGCGGCTCCAACTGCCGGATTTCTTCGTGCATCCGGCGGACCAATTCCGCGTCACCCGAGGCAAAAGAGACGACGATCGCCTCCGGGTCCTTGCCAAGCATCCGGAAGATGAACTGCTTGAGCGTTCGCCTCAACGGAATTCGATAGTGGTTGCGACGCCCGCTGTTTTGAGTTTGGCGTTCGGCTTGGCCTTGTACTGAACCGTCACCTTGCGCTGGGATTTCTGGGCTCCGCAAGCCAGCGCTTTCTCACCACCGCCCGCGATCGCAATCTGCGATGGATCGCCCACCAGAAGTTGGACTGTCTTGCCATCGGAAGTCTGAATCACGAGTTTCGCCTGCTGCCCCAGACAATCCAGCCGCGCGAGCACGCCTTCCACAGTTGCATCGCCATTCTGCATCGCCTCATACCAACCCTCGGGCTTGGGAAGCGCCTTGCCGTCCGGGTTGAGCCGCTTGCTGGCCGCCTCCTCGGCTGCGTGGATCGCGGCGTCGCTTTGCCCTTTCACGCGCTGGATGTCCTGCTCACGCTCCTCGGCGATGCGCTTTTTCTCGGCAGCCTCGAAATCGGCGCGCTCCTGCTCGGCATCGAGACGCACCTGATGAATGCGCGCGCGTTCTTCCTCAGTTGCGGCCGCGCGCTCCGCGCCGGCCCAGGCTTTCTGCGCGGCCGGATAATCTTTGGCGGCTGTTTCGGTTTTCGCCAGCAACTGCCAGCAATCGATATTGCGCGCATCCAAAGCGGCGGCCTTCTTGAGCAGCTCGGCCTTCTGCGCGAGATCCTCCTGGCGCTCCGCCATCCGCAGGTACGGCTCCGCCCAACGTGGATTGAGCTCGCTCGATTTCTTCAAATCCTTTACGGCTTTGGCGGCATCCGGTTCCAACCGTCCCAGCTCCAGCCACGCTCGCGCGCTCTCGCTTTTGGATTCGATGGCGCTCTGCAACAGGCTGCGCGCTTGATTATCCTTGTGCTCCTTGACCGCCATCAATCCGAGACCCTCGGCCGCTTGCGCTCCATGCAAAGGAGTGTACGCGGCTTCCGCTTGGCCGGAGCCGGCAGCCAACAATAAATCCGCCACAGCGATTTTCCCATCGTCCGGATCAAGCTGCATTACCTTGAAATCGCGCACCGGGCTCAGCGCGCGCGCGGATACTAATGTAGTCCCGAAATTTCCCGCTTTCAGATAAGCGTCCGCCTGATCATTAATCTGCTTCGCCGTTTTCTCGAAAGCATTGTGACAGGCCGCTTCCAAATCGCCGCTGTGCTCCAGGTTCGAAACCATCACCCGGCTGCGCCCGGCGTAGTTGGGATCAGTGGTCACAAGTTGCATCAACGCCCACCCATGCGAGCGTTCCGTTTCCGGGACCGGCGCGCCCAGCGTGACGCGCGTACCATTCACTTCGAGCGTCGAAACCAGCTCAATCAGACCCGTTTCAATCTCCTGCGGCAGGCGCGTGGTGTTCTCGTAGAGCAAAATGCGTGCCAGCTCCTTCACACTCTCGCGCGAAAAGCTGCCAGATTCCGATATCGCCAGCATCCGCGCATCGCGGCCCAGCGCAAAGTTCGCCGACGCGCCCGGCATTCTCTTGAAAACCAGCACCCGCACCGGCCAGACCATTCTCATTTCTTCTTTGCCGGTAATAATCCGAAGCGTTTCGCGTAGCTGCTCCAGGAACATCAGCGCCTCGCGCGCCGGCTTGTCGCCGGTATTCGAGAGCACCTCAAACGATCCCGATTTCAGCCCAGTCCAGTGGTCGTCGGCGCGTAGCAGAACCGCAGCCAAGAAGCACACGACCAGACGGCAGAACACGATTGTATGGTAACTAAAACAGTTCTTCGGTTGTTCAGTTGTTCGGTTATTCGGTTATTCAGTTCTTTGGTCCCTCGGTTCCGAACGCGGAACCAGTCCGACCGCCGCGCACTGCAGGAACCGAGCAACCGAATAACCGGATAACCGAATAACCGGTTGACCGAACAACTGGAATTAGCGCGCGGGCGCGCTAGTTCCCTATGATAATGTGCTGCGTGGTAGTGACGCCCACCGAATTGGTGATGGCCATATCGGTGCTGATGATTTGCGTCACATCTCCAGTCACCGTGAATTTCGCCAGCAGACCAAATGCGCCTCCGGTGCCGGTGGATTTGAAGTACAGCTGGAAGTCGGAAGTCGCATCCACGCGGATCACTCCCGGCTGCATGGTTGCTCCCTTCTGGTCGAAGAACGTAAAGGCGAGTTGCGACGCCGAATAGGTATTGTCGGACGCCGAGATGCTGATATCCACTTCTCCGCCCACCGGAACTCCCGCCGGTTCGCCGTTGCTGATGATCCCCCCCAGCAGCCGGATGCTGGTTGCGCTTGAAATATTCACAGTCGAGGGCGCGATGATTAAAGTGGCCTGCGCGGCCGGAGTTGCGCCTCCGTTCAAGGTCAACGTGAACGTAATGGTCCCGGCAGTTGCGCCGGTCTGGAACGCCAAATCGGATTGGCCGCCGTCGAACATCGCCGTGGTGTTGCCTGGGGAAATACTCACCGTGGCCTGGCGTAAGGG